>JAHEXS010000011.1 GCA_023252015.1 Candidatus Nitrosotenuis sp.
TAATGAGATAAAATGCGCCTTTTTTTAGAATTGGGAGGTCTTGACTCAATTTATTTTTCTACGGGGTTTCCAATCATGTTACCCCATTCTGTCCAAGAACCATCATAGTTTCTGACTTGAGGATAACCAAGTAGATACTTTAGGACAAACCAAGAATGCGATGATCTTTCACCTATTCTGCAATAACAAATTACGTCTTTGTCTGGCGTTACACCCTTTGGCACATAGTTTTGTTTTAGTTCATCGACTGTCTTGAATGTGCCATCAGCATCATTTACCGCAGTGGCCCAAGGAATATTATTTGCGCTAGGTATGTGACCTCCTCTTTGTGCATGTTCCATTGGATATTCTGGCGGAGCAGTTATTTCGCCTGTGAATTCTTTTGGGGATCTCACATCTACCAATACGGTATCATGTTTGTCCAGCGCGCGCCTGACATCAAAGAGATATGCCCTCAATCCCTCGTCTGGCGGTTGGGAAACATATGTGGTAGGAGATACTTTTGGTTCGTCTGTCGTGTAGGGTTTTTTTTCCAGTTCCCATTTTTTTCTTCCACCGTTCATTATTTTGATATTTTTATGACCATAGTACTTGAAGACCCAAAATACAAACGCTGCAAACCAATTGTTAAAATCGCCGTAAAGAATCACTTCGCTGTCAGATTTAATTCCGTTTCTCGACATTAATGCCTCAAATTGTTTTTTGTCGACAATGTCTCGAGTTATTGGATCATTGATGTCGCGCTTCCACCAAATTAGAGTAGCTCCACTTAGGTGGCCTTTTCTGTATCCATTCTCAGGATCATAGTCAACCTCAACTAGCTTCAATTTGTCATTTGGTGGGTTTTTTGATACCCATTCAGTATCAATCAATACTTCAGGATAAGCGTAATTCATTGCTATTTACAGTAAGTCTCATGTATACTTAATTGTTTTTCTGCTGGACTTGGAAAACCATGATTTTTAAATAAATTACTATATGAATAATTACTTGAAATTAAATCGGGTTGCAATAGTAAGTAAGTTTGGTTCTGAGGAGTCAGAAAATGCTGCAAAAAAGGTAGCAAAGAAATTTCTTGCAAACAAGGCAGAGGTTTTTACCATTGCTCCAGTTTCTGTAGAGGGTGCAAAAAAGACGGAAGCGTTTGATGACATTAGTGATAAAAAATTAGACCTTGTCGTAACACTTGGTGGCGACGGAACGACTTTGCGTACATTTAGGAGTCTTACAAGTGAAATTCCCCTTTTGACAATTAATGTAGGCGGCAACAGGGGAATCCTCTCTGAGATAACCCTTGACAAAATAGATGTTGCAATAGATGACATAAGAGCAAACAAAATATGGCTAGACAAGAGAACTCGAGTTGCAGCATCCGTTGACGGCGAGGAATTTCCACCGGCGTTAAATGAGATATACATCAACAGGCAAAACTTGACCAAAACAGCAGAGTTTGAAATCAAATTTCAAAACGATGTAGTAAAACAAAAAATGGATGGAGTTATGGTTTCAACACCGAGTGGTTCAACGGGACATTCTTTTTCTCTTGGAGGTCCAATTTTGCACGAAAGTCTAGACGTGCTAATCATAACGCCGGTTGCGCCAGTGCGACGATTGCCATCAATTGTTGTGCCGGATGAAAAAATACAGGTAATCTGCTCCCATGACTGCAATATTGTAATGGATGCGCAGGTGATCAAGACGTGTGATTTTGAAGAGCCAATAGTTATCAAAAAACAGAAAATCCAAGCAGTTTTTGTTAGACTCAAAAGGCAGGGTCTTCGACAGATGAGCAAGCTTGGCTTTTAGTGTTTATGATGCAAGTGCATTTTATGCCGGAATTCCTTTTGCAGTTCCCGATGAAGGATATACCACATCACTAGTCTTTGACGAAATAAAACACATCAAAAAAAATCATGGCGCGCTAGACATACTGCTTGAAACAAATCGGCTTAGAATTTTGAATCCAGAGCCGCAAAATGTCAACATAATAACAGAAACTGCAAAAAAGACAGGCGATTTTCAGAAACTATCTGCACCGGACATTTCTGCAGTAGCATTGTGTTACCAGCTTGGCGGCCAGATAGTTACGGATGATTTTTCAGTATCAAATGTTGCAAAAAACTTGAATCTTCGTGTTCAGCCCATAATGACAAAGGGCATAAAGGACGTTGGGAGTTGGATCTATTATTGCCCTGCATGTGCAAAAGAATTTTCAAAAATTACTACATGCCCAATTTGCGGAAGCAGATTAAACAGAAAATTACTCAAGGGGAAGTCTTTTTGAGTACCAATCAATGAATGAGCCATCATACAGTTTGACATTCTCATAGCCTGCAATCTTTAGCTGATAAAAGAGACTTGATGCCCTGTGACCATGCATGCAATAACACGCGATTTCTTTGCCTTTTGGAATTTTTTCCGCATATAGATTCTCCAGTGATTCTTTTGTATCAAAAAGAAAGCCATTTTTGCCAAGACCGTCGGTAAATGGAGAAAGAATAGAGCCAGGTATGTGCCCTCCAAGATATTCTTGTGGTGAGCGCGCATCAATTATTGTGATTTTACCAAGATTGTTTTTTAGTTCGTCAGATCCCATTCTTATTTCAGGCCTTAGTTTTGGCACAAATTTTGTTGCAGGTAGTTTTTTTTGCGCTCGCGTCATTGCAAATCCAAGGCTTTGCCAGGTACTAATTCCAATGTCAAGTATTCTAGTATCTGAGTGTCCAAGGTAGTCAAGTGTCCACGCAATTCTTGCAACAGACGGATCCATAGATTCTCCTGCAACAATTACTATTTTTGTTTCATCGATTCCAATTGAGCCAAACAATTCTGAACAGAATTTTTCGTCAGGTACGAGATGTGCCCCATGTTGGCTTATGGTTATGACTTGCTCAACAGTTAGTGAAATAGAATTTTGGATGTGGCCATACATGTATGCTACTTTTGGTCGAGTGTCTAAGATCACCAAATTTAGATCATTGAGATGTTCTTTGAGCCACAAATGAGAAGCCAGCATGACTTTTACTTGGTAAAAAGATATTTTATAGACTTTGACGGCAAAAGACGCCGGATTTATTCGGATGAATGCAGGTAATTACGTAATGATCACCTTGTTAAATGCGATAAATTCACAAAAAATACAATGTCAGATCCAGGCAAAGTGGAAGAACGTCGTGCTAAAGATGTGAACTCTTACCAGTCAACACGCAAAGCCGAAACTGGATTGAGTTAAAACAGAGTACTGTAGGAACTACGGGAATTCACGTCTGCGAGATCAAAAACTCGGTCGTTGAAGCAGAAAGAGGCCCCACAGGACTTGTCTGGTAGTGGTTCACTATGTCTACTCGTCGAGTGTTTTTTGATTTTGTTCCTTTCTAAATTTACTTTCCTTTTCTAGCATTTGTTTTATTTTTTTTGCGCGCATCTCTCCAAGTCCTTCTACTTTGGATAGTTCAGCAAGCGATGCGTTTAATGTGCGTGTAGGCGAGCCAAACTTTTGAAGCATTCTTACTGCCAGTTTTTCCCCAATGCCTGGAAGACTGCAAAGGACGGATAGCTGCTGTTTTTGCACATCGTCTGATTTTTTGATCTTTTTTAGGAATGGTCCTTTTACTACATCCTTTCTGGAACACATCGAAACCAGTAGTTTTGCAGTATGCTCTGCGCTTGCAGTTGGAATTATTGGGATTTTAAAGTCAATTGCAATTGTGGACAAAGCACCATAAAACACAAAGGGATTTTCAACTAGACTGTCGATTTCATCAACATTTCCCTCCATCAGGATTATTGGGTGCAGAAAGTTTTCTTTTAGTCTGTCACACTGGTCAAATAAGCGGCCATCAAAAATAGACGATATCAAATCTGAGACACTTTTTCTTTCCACGATTGTCTCCGGGGCCACAATGTAATCCCCTATTGGAAGTGTCTTTACCTCAAGGTTAATGCCAATTGCCTTTAGTAAATCTGGAATACCGCTTTTTCTCTCTCTTTCGTCGACTACAATTCGAAGATTTTCAATCTTCATCAAGACAATTGTTGTTTAATTGTTAATATCTTCTTAGGAGGTTGGCTTTTGTCCACCGTGCACCATTTCATTAATTTTTGTTTCCTGTTCTTTGATACTTTCCTTTATTCGTGCTTCTTGTTTTGCAAGAACTGTTACTCTAGTGTTTCCAAGTTCCTTTTTTTCTTCCAGTTCTGCAATAAGAGTTGCCTTTGTTGATTTTATCAAAAGCGAGCCGGTGTGCTTGTATGCAGGATCAGTGTCTGCAATTTTTTTTAGTTCTTCAAGTGCCCTGTCAGATTCTATTTGTTCCATTTCTAGCTGCTGTTTTTGTGCAAGAATAGATTGGAGGTTTTGCTGAGATTGCTGTAGTTTCATGATCTGTTCTTGCAACCAAGGGGGGATTTGCTGGCCAGAAGACATGATAACATGTTGTTTGAATTTCTTATATCTTTACCGATTCGACAGAATCATAGCTAGCCTGTATGAGACGTAATGTTGAATTTAGATTTGCCCTCAGATGAGGCAGCTCATCCGTGTTAATCGATATGGTAAGAGTGTTTTTTTTCAGAGAGACAGTTGTCTTTGTCGGATTTTCAGGATAAAACTTGTTGTCTATACTAATTGAATCAAAAATTGCTTTTGTTTTGTCCTTTGCAGAAATTTCTATTACTGCACTAAAGACTGACATCGTAAGCGGTGCCAGCTACTTTGTATCCACATTTTTTGCATGCCCAAATTCCTACTGCCTCTCTTCCGAATTTTAGAGAGCCACATTCAGGACATTTTCTTTTTGCCTTAAGAAGTGTATGAACCTGTGTAAACTTTTTCCTGTGCTTTAGGCCATACTTTTGGCCAAGACCGATTAATGAGCTTCCTGGTTTTAACATCTATTTCCACCAGGTACTTGTTTTAGGATCTCCCTTATTTTTGCTCCGGTTGAAATTGAGAGTTCTGAGCATTTTATGAGCTGATCAAAGGTAAAACCGTCTTCTCCGCCCTTTTGTATGGCGCAGATGTTACCGGCACTGTTTGTGGTTATGGTGATTCTTCCTTCCATACATTTCCATTCGTCTGCATTTGGATCAACAATTATGGTGTCGGCAATTTTTCCCATTGTTACGGAAACTGGGATTGTTGTGACTGGTGGGGCAGATGCGGAATCCGGCACTAATGACGGAGCATCATTTTTGATTTCCCATTTTGGTACCTTACATGAAAGTATGCTTGCTACTGAGGCATATGAGCATGCATCAAACAAGTTTCCATCATAATCGGTAACACTGTTGTCAACAAAGATTCCTATTACGGACTTATCTTTTGTCAAGACTAATTTAGTAAGATCAATCATGCTGCTTTCCCTTATTCCTCGGTCTACTACTCTTGCAAGTTCAATTACTTCCTCATTTGGTGGACCTGGCTCCACATTAGGATCTGCAAGTGGTAATATTTCTGCAGTACATATGAAAATTCCTCTATCCCCAAGATCTGGGAATGGTTTGTCTGGTTGGATCTTTACTCCACATACAACTTCGGTGTCTCCAAGTCGCACGCGTGCTGAGCCTTCGGCCTTCGGAATTACTCCAGTATCAACAGTAAGTGGTCGTGTCTCATCTAATGCTCTTCCGTCAATTCTTTGACCATCCTTTAACAAGGCAAGAATTTTTTTCTTTTTTAAATCATCTATAATCGAGGTATTCATTGTGGGCTATCTCCAAAGAATTTGTCTTTTAGTGCCTTCTTTTGAACTTCGTACACGATCTTACATCCGTTTATTGCAGTCTCGACACATTTTTTGTATTCAGCTTGTGTCAGAACTCCATCTAACTGAAGCAGTGTGACTTTTTCCAAGTTTGGCATGTATGCAACCGGCATATCTGCTTGGCCTTCCTGATCCTCCTCATTGTTAATATCTAAAACAATAGTATCTGCGACTTTGCCTGCAGCACACGCCGAAACCATATCCCTCATTGGAATACCAGCATCTGCCAAGGCCACGGCTGCGGCATCTAATGCCGCACATCTTGAGCCACCGTCTGCCTGAAGGATTTCTATGAACACATCCACTACAGTTCTTGGGAAATTCTCAAGCATGACTGCTGGCTCTAATGCCTCTTTGATTACTTTGGAAATTTCAATTTCTCTTCTGGATGGTGCAGGATTTTTTCTTTCACTTACTGAAAATGGCTGCATGTGGTATCTGCATCGTAGAATTCCGCGATCGGTGTTTGCCAAGTGTTTTGGATGAACGTCGCGTGGACCAAAAACTCCTGCAAGTATCTTGTTTTCTCCAAATTCGATATATGCGGAACCGTTTGCATTTTTGAGAACGCCAGCTTTAATCATAATATTGCGAGGCTCGTCGATTTTTCTTCCGTCACAACGAATCCCTTTGTCATCTAGTAATACTATATCTGATTTTCTTACACCCATTATTATTCACTATTTGATCCTAACATTTCTTGTATTTTTTCAGTCAGATTTGGAACATGTGCATGTTCTTCAATCATTCTTATGGCATCAAGTGCCTTTAATAATCCCTCTGGCTCCTCGCATGAAACTACGATGTATCCGTTTTGTCCAATTGTAATCAATGCCTTTGTAGCACTTTCTATTGTTTGAATCATAGAGCCGCGTTTTCCAATAAGTCTTGGAACTTTGCTTGGTGAGATCTTGACAAGTTCACCTTCCTCGATTTTTCCAAGGTCTCTATCCCCTATAGTAATTAGAGGATCTCTTGATCTGTCAAAATTTGCAATTCTTGCCGCAACCAAGTCTCCTTTTTTGAGACGTGATGTCAGCTCGTCAACTTTTGGGTTAAAATCCCTGCCAAAGACATCTTGAGCAGGTAATATACCAGGATAACATGAACGCATATCAAGTTCCCACGAAAGCGAAGTGTGTGACTTTACTATGCCAATTATAAAATCATCGATTCTTGGAACATACATTCCGGTCAACGGAATGACCCTAACGCCGCTCTCATAAATTTCAGAAATACCGACAGTAGTTGCAATAATTCTATCGCCGACAAGATTAACATTTTCTTCTGCCCGGTACGGACCAGTTGTTATCACATCACCAGGAATTACATATTTTCTTTTAATATCATCCATTACTTTACCATCTCCACAGTTGCAGAACCCTTGGTTATGGAGCCAAGCCTGTCTATCACGTTTGCCCTTGCTCCAGCAGGTATTTCTAGTATTGCTTTAAGTGATCCATTATTTTGCCATTCTTCTTTTTTTATTGTTCCATTAGACTTCAGTACAGAATAAGATTGTGCCGCATACTGGGCAGGAACCGTAATTTCAAGCAGCATGTTTTCGGATTTTAGTGGAATTATAGTACGTAGCTTTTCAACTATTTCCTTTGCCTGTTCCTCAGAATTTTTGAATGGGTCAATTGAGATTCTTATTTGTTCCAGTGCTTGCTCGATTCGCATTGGAGGATGAGGTAAGTGAGATCTTGGATCAACGTATGTTTTTGCGATAAAAGTGATGATTTGTTTTCTTTTTTCAGCAATCATTTTTCGACGTTGGTCGGTGGTTAGGTTAAGTTCTCCTTTTTTGATAATTTGCTCTATTACCGCGGTTGTGTCTTGGGTTCCAAACGCCTTTAGCAGTTTTTCCTCGGACGCCTTTGTTCCCTTGCTAGAGTCAGTGTACACTTCGTCCGAAACCAGAATTGCCGAGATGTCCTTTATTTTGCCCAACTTGTATTCAAGGGCAGGATCGGGCTTTACAAGAATCTCGAATTTTTCCCCGGCTACGGAATGTCGGATTACCGTTACCTCAGTCATGGTTTAGTAACCAAATATCGGTATTTATCTGATGTTAAAAACACGCTAGATTTTTATGTGGATCAACTAGGTTTTTTTTAAGATTTGACTTCTTTAGAGATTATTTCGCAAGATAAGCAACGCATGTCAGTTAAGATCAAAGGTGCTCCATTGCAATATGCAAATGCACTAAGACGAATTTGCCTTAACGGAGTTCCGGTTTTTGCAATAGACACTGTTGATGTCATAGACAATTCATCCGTAATGTCAGATGAGGGCGTAGCCCACAGATTAGGTCTCATACCACTAAAGACAGACTTGAAACGATTTTCAGAACCATTAAAGTGCGCATGCCAAAGTAAGTCCGGTTGTTCAAACTGTCGCGTTATGCTGGTAATAGATTCCGGAGACACAGATGTTACAAGAACCATTACCTCTGCCGAACTTAGCTCAGAAGACGACGTGGTAAAGGTAGTATCAGACAAGATTCCGATTGTACAGTTAGCTCCAGGTCAAAAGCTCAAAGTTGAAGCATATGCAAGACTTGGACGCGGATCAGATCACGCCAAATGGAATTCCGCAAACGTATCAGTACTTACGCACACAGACAAGCCAGACGAGCATGTCCTTACGCTTGAAACTACTGGAGCACTAAGTCCAGAGCAGATTCTCTTGGCAGGCGTTGATGAACTTGAAAGTAGACTCCAAGAGTTCAAACAGACAATGTCCGAACTCAAGGCATAATCATACATTATATTTGGGCTACAAAAAGCCACTCCATGACCAATCAAGTTTTGGTAAAAATGGTAAAGGAGCTAAAGCAGGCATCAATTAAGAACGATGCGCCAATTTGGTCAAAGATTGCAGAGATGGCACTAAAGCCAACCATTGCAAAACGAGTAGTAAACTTGGCCAAAATAGATAGCGTTACCAACGACAGCGATGTCATAATAGTACCAGGTAAATTACTTGGAACTGGAAATATTTCTCACAAAATAACAGTTTGTTCATTTTCAATTTCCACTTCTGCCGCAAAAAAAATTCTGGAAGCAGGCGGAAAAATTGTCAGTCATTCTGAAATGATATCCAAATTTCCTTCAGGGAAGGGAGTGAGAATAATTGGATAAACTAGGCCAGAACATAGTGGTTGACGGAACAGACCAGGTTGCAGGCAGACTAAGTTCAAACGTCGCAAAGATGCTCTTAAACGGAAATCGAGTTACAGTTGTGAACTGTGAAAAAATAATGCTTAGCGGAAACAGAAGTAACATAATCAATGAGTACAGAGCCTTTCTAGAGATTGCCAGCATACTGCATCCAGAACACGGCCCATATCACCCAAGAAGGCCAGACACGATCATTGCAAGAATGGTGCGTGGAATGCTTCCAAGAAAAAAACCGTCAGGAGATGCAGCACTAAAACGCCTTCGCACATACATGGGAGTACCAAAACAATTGAAATCATCAAAGAAGGTAATTTTAGAAAACGCAAAAATCACAAGACCTTCTGCCAATTATACCACAATGTCTGACTTGTCAAAAACAGTAGGCTGGACACCAACATGATTCCAAAGACAGAAATTTACTTTGCAACAAGAAAGACATCGAGGGCACATGTCTACATTACAAAAGGGACAGGCCGAGTTAGAATAAACAATACTCCTGCAGAAATGATACAGCAGGAAACTGCAAGAGAGGTAATTTTGAGCCCGCTTGAGCTTGCAGGCGAATTAAGAAGTAAAGTAGACATCTCGGTTCGCGTTAAAGGTGGAGGATTTATGGGTCAAGCATATGCGGCAGCAACTGCAATTTCAAGAGCATTGACAGGTTGGACAAAATCGAAAAAGGATCCAAAAGAACACCCATTTGCAAAGCCAGTCAGAACAGAGTTACGTAAGAAAATCAACGAGTTTGATAAACACCTTCTAAGCGGAGATGCCAGAAGAAAAGAGCCAAAGAAATTTGGCGGTCCTGGAGCTAGAAGAAGAAAACAAAAATCATACAGGTAGATTGAAAGCAATAATTCTAGCAGGCGGCAAAGGAACGCGTGCAAAGCCTTTTACGGATTACTTTCCAAAGGCAATGATTCCAGTTTCTGGAAGCCCTCTGATAAGCCATGTTGTACAATACTTGTCCTCATCCAAACTAGTTTCAGAAATAATCATAGTTACGGACATTGCTGGTCTTGGCGGTCAAATAAAGAATTATTTCGAGAACGATCCAAAAATAAGATTTGTTCAAGATTCTGGAAGCGGCACTGCCGGAGACCTACTACATTTAGGCAAAACGCTTGGAAAAGAGCCATTTTTCTTGTGGTTTGTAGACAATCTCGGGGCAATCAACTTGGAAAAAATGTACGAGCACTTTATTAAAAAAAACAGCATCGCATGTGTTGCAACAAGACAATACAGAAAAGAAGAGACAGGCTTTGCAAAAGTAAACGACGGTATCGTTACCGAATTTATTGAAAAACCTCTAGTCAAAATGCCAAATTTTGAATGCACTGGGATCTATGTGATTCATGGAAAAATAATTGATTTGATAAAAGCCAAGTTTAGGACAAAAAAGAATGTCAATTTGTCATTTGATATTTTGCAAGGATTATCAAAAAAAGGATTGGTCAGCGCGTTTGATATTAAAAATACGCCATGGTTAGATGTAGAATCCCCCGCAATACTAGAACGTAATGAGAAAATTGTTAAAAAAATATTAAAACAAATGGATCACAAAGCGTGACTCTTTTCATACAAGGTAATCTCGTCTTGGTATTGCAGTGTAACTGCAATGTCGTCTAGTCCTTCCAGCAATGTCTTTTTTCTACCCTCGTCTATTGCGAAGAGGATTATCTTGGAATCATATTTGACAGTTTGATGTTCCAGATCAACTTCGATTTTTGACATGGTGTGTATCAATTCATCTATAACGTTTCTTGGAATTCGGATTGGTAAAATTCCATTTTTGAAGCAGTTGTTGTAGAATATGTCAGCAAAGGACGGCGCGATAATTACGTCAAGCCCATAGTCCTTTAGTGCCCACACTGCATGTTCACGTGATGAGCCACATCCAAAGTTTTCACCAGTTACGAGTATGTGGGAATCAGAGTATTTTGGGTTATTTAGTACAAAATCTGGTTTTTGCTGTCCACCTTGATCAAATTTCCAATCATAGAATAGAAATTTACCAAAACCAGTTCTTTGGACGAGTTTGAGAAATTGTTTTGGAACAATTTGATCTGTGTCGACATTTGCCCTATCCAATGGAATAGCAATACTGAGTACTTTGCTGAATTTGTCCATCTACAACCACTCTCGTACGTCAACAAAATGTCCTGCAATTGCTGCAGCTGCGGCCATAACTGGGCTAACAAGGTGAGTGCGTCCGCCAGTTCCCTGCCTTCCCTCAAAGTTCCTGTTGGAGGTACTTGCACATCTTTCGCCTCTTGATAAAATATCAGGATTCATTCCAAGGCACATACTGCATCCTGATTCTCGCCACTCAAAATTTGCATCCTGAAATATCTTGTCAAGGCCTATCTCTTCAGCTTGTTTTTTCACCTGCTGTGATCCTGGAACAACCATCACCCTAACATTTGGTGATGCCTTTCTTCCATGAATGACATCCGCCGCTTCTATCAAATCTTGGAGTCGTGCATTTGTGCAAGAGCCGATGAATACCCGGTCTATTTTGATGTCGGTGATTTGGGTTCCTGGTTTTAGATCCATGTATTCTAGCGCTTTTTTTGCTGCGTCTTCTTCGCTTTTGTTGCCATTCGCATATTCGCTTGGATGTGGGACGGTGTCTGTAACATCACTTGTCATTGCAGGGTTTGTGCCCCAGCTTACTTGCGGCACGATATCACTTGCGTTAATTGTAAAGACCTTGTCAAATTTAGCTCCATTATCGGTCACCATATCGGTCTTCCAAAAATCAACTAGTTCATCATAATTTTTAGGTGTGTATTTTCTTCCTTTCAAATAATCAAATGTCTTGGCATCGGGCGCAATCAAGCCTGCTCTTGCGCCAGCCTCAATTGACATGTTACATATGGTCATTCTTTCGTCCATTGAAAGATCGGAAATTGCCTCGCCGCGGTATTCAATTACAGTTCCAGTTCCACCTGCGGTTCCTATGCGTTTTATTATAGAAAGAATGATGTCCTTTGCAGTAATTGCGTGTCTGTGTTTTCTTTTCCCATCCACCCTAATTTCAAATGTTTTTGGTTTGTCCATCACAAGACATTGTGTTGCCAAAACATGTTCTACGTCGCTTGTTCCAATACCTAGTGCAAATGCTCCAAAGGCACCATGTGTTGACGTATGGCTGTCTCCACATACAATTGTAGTGCCAGGTAAGGTTATCCCAAGTTCGGGGCCTATCACGTGCACTATTCCCTGATACGGGCTGTGTAAATCAAACAACTCGATGCCAAACTCTTTGCAGTTTGTTTCCAGTGTTTTGATTTGGATTGCGGAAATTTGGTCGACGATTGGTAGGGAGCGGTTGTTTGTTGGAACGTTGTGATCCATGGTAGCAAATGTCAAATCCGGTCTTCGTACCTTTCTTTTGTTAAGCCTCAAGCCATCAAATGCTTGAGGGGACGTTACCTCGTGGACCAAATGCCGGTCTATGTAGATGAGCGTCCTACCGTCAATTTCGGTTACCTTGTGAGAATTCCAGACTTTTTCAAACAACGTTTGCGGCATTTTACACTAGATATTTGCTAGAATCAATATAAAGATGTAAAAGTGTGCGTTTAATCTGGCTTGTATTTGAAGAGGCCGCCTGCCGCTATGATTTTTGAGATTATATCAGAGAAGGGCTTCATGGAATAGACTTCATTTTTTGTAAGGTTTTTAATTTCATTTTTTTGTGTGTTGATTTCTAACTGGTCATTTTCCGATATTTTCTTGTAGGCAGTTTCATCAATTTCTATTGGAAGTAGGAATGCGCCATCAACTGCATTTCTGTAAAATATTCTTGCAAATGACAATGCCAGTACTGCCGTAATTCCACAATGGCTCAATGCGATTGGGGCGTGTTCACGTGATGAGCCACATCCAAAGTTTTTTCCTGCCACGATAAAGTCGCCCTTTTTTACTCTTGCATGAAAATTTGGATCTATCCCTTCCGTTGCGTGCTTTGCTATTTCGTCATAATCATGTAGTTTCAGATATGTTCCTGGGAGAATTACGTCGGTGTCAATGTTGTCGCGTTCGTATTTTATTACCTTGCCTGCCATTATAGGTCCCTCGGATCAGTGATTTTACCAGTAACCGCAGATGCTGCAGCTACAAGAGGAGACGAGAGATAGGTTTGTGATTCTACATGCCCCATTCGTCCAGGAAAGTTTCTGTTGGTGGTACTGATGCAGATCTCATCTTTTGCCAAAACTCCCATGTGTGCACCACAACATGCACCACATGTTGGAGGTCCAACGGTTACACCTGCATCAAGAAATATTTTGAGTAATCCGTTTTCCATCGCTCTTTTGTAAATCGATATGGCTGCAGGCAAAATCTCGGTTCTAATTTTGACTTTTCTTCCCTTTAGAATTTTTGCTACAGCTTCTAGATCCTCGTATTTTGCTCCAGTACAGGAACCAATGTATGATTTATCAAGCTCGATTCCCGAAACATCCCTTACAACAGCAATGTTTTCTGGCGAGTATGGTTTTGCAACTAGTGGTTCAAGTTCGGATGCCTCGTATTCGTATACTTTTTCATATTGTGCGTCCTTGTCACCATACACTGGAGTATAATTTCCAGCTCCACGAGCTGCAAGATAATCAAAGAGTTTTTGATCAGGCTCCACTATTCCATTTTTTGCACCTGCTTCAGTAGTCATATTGCATAAGGTGAGTCGCGATTCTACTGACATTTCAGATACTCCACTTCCACCAAACTGCATTGCTGCGTATGCCGCACCGTCGTTACCAACGTCACCAATTATTTTTAAAATAAAATCTTTAGCCATCACGTTTTCTGGTAGTTTGCCATTTAGCTTAAAGTATAGAGTTTCTGGCACCTTAAACCAGATTTTTCCATTTAGCAAAACATATGCGACATCTGTATGCCCCAATCCACAGGCAAACGCACCTAGTGCTCCAGTAGTATTTGTGTGCGAGTCACCGCCAACGTAGATTTCGCCTGGCAAGACCAAGGCTTCCTCGTGCGATAAGGTATGGCATATTCCGTACTGGCCCATTCCATACTTGAAGTGTTTTTCAATTCCATATTGCTTTGTAAATTTTGATAATTTCATGATGTTTTCTGCAGAAATTTTTTCGGCAGATGGGACAAAATGATCCTCAGCAACCCATACCTTTGACGGATCCCAAAGCTTCTCTACGCTGATTATGCCCTCTTTTTTTAGCTTGTCAAATACTTTGATGACTCCGGGCCCTGAAACGTCGTGAATCATCACTTTATCCACGTTGGCAAAAACAATATCGCCTGGCGCTACACTTGGCTTACCGCCAGCCTTTGCTAGTAGTTTTTCTGTGATGTTCACATTAAAAATACGCCTCATTTTGGATTAAAAGCTTTGGAGAAGAAGACTAAAAGATAAGAAAGTCGCAGATTGATTGTGTCACTAGAGGTCACTCCAATCAGAATAGAAAAGAGGCAAGGTGGTTTTGATCTGTATCAAGACATAGTGAATTCCCTGAACAACAAGGTCAGTTTGGAAGACGGAGATGTTCTGGTAATATCAAGCAAGTATGCAGCAAACTCGCAGAACCGAATAGTAGATATTGAAAAAATCAGATCGTCTGAGAAATCGCAATCCATATCAGAAAGATTTCAGATAGATGGAAAGACAGCTGAAATAGTCCTGCGCGAGTCCGATAAAATTTTTGGTGGAGTGGCAGGTTTTGTACTCACATCATCTGATAATATTCTTGCCCCAAATGCAGGAATAGACAAATCAAATGTGAGAAAAGGCAGCATAATTCTGTACCCAGACTTGCCATATTCAATAGCAGAGCAACTGCGTAGAAAGATCTTTCTTAATTTTGGGATTCATGTTGGAATAATAATTGTAGACAGTAGATTGATGCCGGCAAGAATTGGAACTACTGGAGTAGCAATTGCGTGTGCAGGACTGGAACCGGTGCACGACATGCGAGGACAAAAGGATCTCGACGGCAATCCTCTCAAAGTCACTCTAAAGGCAACTGCTGATAATCTTGCCACCATCGCAAATCACAGAATGGGAGAAGGCTCTGAATCAACGCCGGTCGCAGTGATAAAAAATTCCGGAGTGAAACTAACTGACAGAAAAATCAGGACCGACGAAATGGCAATATCCTACGACCAATGTGTGTATGTTCGCGGCTTTCAGAGCAGAAATTAGAGCATATTGTTAAAACTACTTTATTACCTTAAGTGAACGTCTACCAGAAAGTCCAGTATCTTCTTCCTGTTTCACGGACCCCTTTGGGATCTCCACAGGTGTTACTTCCCGCAGTTCCTGCGGTAGTTTGTTGAAAACGTTCAGCCCTTTTTTCAAAATATTGATTGCCGCATTATAATCTAGGTCAAGCACCAAACCACACATATTACATTTATGAGTACGAACGGCCAAAGATTTTGGCACTGCGTTTCCACACCTAGAACAATCAATGGTTGTATTTTTTGCAGGAACTTCAACTAGCATGCATTTGTAATCTAACATATTCGTGAATTTTCCCATCCAGAATCCAGAATATTTCTTGCCCAGTTGTGGTTTTTTATCATGTTCGATTTTTGCAGCCTTTCCACAAATACCATATCGTATTTTTTTGCATAATGAGTTGATAATTTGTGCAGAAAATCCTTGCGTCTGTTTTTTTATTCTCTCATGAATTATCTGGTAGAATCTGACTCCCTTTTTACGATTCTTTGAGCCATTTTGTCTTTTAGATATCTTTCTTTGGGCTCTTGCAAGTGGCCTAAGCATCTTTTTGAGATTTAATGGGTTTGGTGTTACAAATCCATCAGAATCATATGCAAAGTTTCTGATTCCAACATCTATTCCAACTGATTTTGTAAGGTCGATTTTTGGTAACATAGTATCAACATCATAGGTTATTGAACAGTGCCATTTACCTGACTTTGATTTTGTTATTGTGATTTGCTTGATGTTCTGTGGTATATTTCTGTGAATTCTAATTGGTACAAATCCGATTTTTGACAGATATAGAAGATCAGTATTGCCGTGTGTTGTTATGTCAAATCCTGACTGGTTGTATGTAAAAACTTGAAACTCGTCGGATTTGGCAAATTTGATAGTGCCGGTGTTGTGGCCATTTTTGCGCAATTGCAATAATGCCTTTTGCGCACCATCAATTTGTGTTGATATCATCTGCAGCATTTTTGAATGATATGAATAAAGCCATGATTTTTGTTCTTTTAATTCTGTGAGAAAATAATTCAGGTCGTTTCTTGTACAGTAGCCATCTTTGTTTTTCTTCAAAAATCCTATCATTTTGTTGTAGGTCCATCCGCATACGTTCAGAGTATTCTGCAGTTTGTTTGATTGTTCAAGATTTGGGCATAGTCTGAATTTGTAGGTTCTCTGCAATTGTTCTTGATTGTGTTTTATAACATTTGGATATTTTGTTGAGTGTTTTGTTGACCATTGGTGAGGATTCATCCACACCTAGCAGTCAGGTGATCTTCTCACTTTGCTTTAAATAAAACCGGTTTTGAGGACAGGATAGAGACCAATGGCACAAGAATATCTCACAAGATATCCAAAGACAAT
>JAHEXS010000076.1 GCA_023252015.1 Candidatus Nitrosotenuis sp.
TGTAAGAATAGCACCAAGTATCAGAACAGACTCTAATCCCTCTCTGAAAATTACTGCAAACGATGATGTGAATGCAATGGTTGGTGCAAGTTGGCCCGTACCAGTGACCAATCTCTCAGACTCATCAAGGCTTCGCTTTACTGCAATTGCGGATTGTTCTATTTTGTTATAATCTGCTTTCTGGTTTATCAAACTTCTAAGCTCGGCAAACTGTAGCTCGACTTGCAAGGTAAAATCAGGGTCAATAGTACGTAGTGGAATTTCTACATGTTCGTAGCTATCAAGATAGGCAGTTCTTGCAGAGATGAATGCTGCTTGGACGTTGCCTTCTTTGTATTGGTTTAGCATGATTTGTAGGGTTGCCCGAATAAAGTCAATTTGGTTTCTTACGCCCAATTTTTGGTCTTCCGTAGCAGAGCCAATTGCCTGCGTTACTTTTTTTGGCTCAATTTCCGTTGTTTGTGGATTACTGTGTGTTGATTTTGTGATAAGATTTTCTGCAGTGTCAAGATCAGTCAGTATTGGATCTTTGATAAATGACTGTATCTCATCAAATGATTTTTTTTCTTGTACCATAGTGCGCACTTTTTCTCTCATGTTTATCTCCATTTTGTGCAGAAGATTTTGATCTACCTTACCAAGATCCCCTTCAAGGTACTCAAAGTTATCAAGGTAGGCAGCAATAACGTGTTCTTCTGCTTTTGCATAGTTGCCAACTTTGATCTCAGATAAGACTTGATCATAAATCTGTCTTATTGTATAATACAAATCATTATGATCAGACGGTGCTGAGTCCATTCCAGTAAGGTCACGTTGTATCGTTGTGATCAGTTTTCCAACCGAAACAAAGTCCTGTCTTTGAGCAATTTGTGGCTTTAGATCAGTAAAGAAGGATTGGAGCTCTTCTGTCTGTCTTTGGTCAAATGAGGAATCCGAATTAAATAATTGAATTGCTTTGTCTACAAGTGATGTCGCTACGGCAAAACGTTCGTTATCATTTTTTGAAATTGCGATTTGATAGCTTTCATCTACTGTTGTAAGTAAATTAGACACTACAAATGGCACATTTTGTGATTTTGGAAATTTAGCAAGGTATTGTTCTGCTGTAGAAATATCTGTCAATATTTCGTTTGATTTAACCTTGGTTTCTATTTTAGAGTGTATGTCAAGAAGTAGCAAGTGCAAATCATTGGCAGGCTCGACATCTGCATCTCTAAGCAAGTTAATCTGCTGGCTGTAAAAATCAGTAGTGAATTTTGAATATTTTGCCGCTTGATCATAATCATTATTTGCTATGCTTGTTTTTTCAAGATTTATTCCAGTTTGCACTATTTCGCTTATGGATTGTATTGTGGAATCATCCGCAGTCTGTCCAAAAGATACTTGATTGCCTGGCAAAAGTAAAACAACAAACAATGCAAAAACTGTTAGTAGAATTTGCAGATGGTTCATTGTCTGGTTAGGATTAGCTAACGGTATTTAAAGCAGGGATACGTTCTAAAAACCTAGAATGAGAACAAGTTTTTGAAAAACTAGTTTGATTGCAAATTCAGTGTTGGGTTTGTTCCGCCAACTATAATTTCAGCTTTTTTGATTCGGCTTTTGTAATACTTGATTTTTTTTCCAGCGGCAGATATTTCAAATTTATCAACATAGACGAGTGTAAGCACTTCAAGATTTGACAGGATTTTGTAGGCGGTGGAAATTGACATTTTCTGCTCGTCTGCAATTTTTTGCGCATCTTTTGCTTTTGTTGTAATTGAGAACAAGACGGATCGTGAGTAAACATTTGTCAAGGTTTCTATGATTTGTTGAGTTACATCATATTGGCTGAGCTGAAAAACGGTATTTTTTTTCATAATAACACCATTCGATTAATTTGGTGCCAAAACAAGAGTTGGTTCTGGTTTTTTGATGCTAATGTCTGCCTTGCTTATTCTACTTCGATATACTTTGAATTTTCTTCCCTTGTCAGAAATCATCCATCGTTCTACGCGTATTAATGTTAAATTTTCAAGATCTGAGAGTTTTTTGTAAACTGAGCTTAATGGAATCTTGTATTTTTCCGAAATTTCTGCTGCAGTACGGCCTTGTTTGATTAAGGAAAATAAAATAGTTCTTGATTCGGCATCTGCTAACGCCTCAATTACTTTTTGTGTTACGTCATATTTCTTTAGTTGTGGAAGTGTAAATCTGCGACCCAAGATTATTGTTCTACTTTGTATTGTTATTTAAATAAAATGTCATTCTTCTCATTCTATAAAATGAGAACAGTTCATATTAAAATCTCTGCAGTGCCGGTCACAAAACTATGCCGTTTACTGGAACTTTGATTGTTTTACTTTGTCGGGTTGTAGTTTTTGCCACAACACGCCAAGAATCAATCCCACAGACAGCCAAAATGATGATACGCCAACCAGAGATACTGCTCTAAAACCGTTTATCAAATCCATTGGGGCAGTTATCGCATCTGGGTTCTGTGGCATCAATGCAAATGCCATGCCCATAAGTCCGGCATACCCGATAAATGCAATCATCTTTCTACTTTTGAGTCTCTTGTACACTTGATAAAATCCAAGTGCACCAAATCCAGAAATTGCAATAAATAAAACATACAATGTCTGTCTCAGAATGATTGTTTCAGGATCACCAACAGTTGGAGGATTTGAAGGGTATTTTGCAAAAGGTATCAGGTACAATACAACCCACATAATTGCTGCAAGCACTAGTGTTTTTTTGATAAAACTGTTGCCAGGAAGAATATTTCGTGCATATCCAAAAACAATTCCATACAACGCACCAATTGATGTACCGAGTATCGCACCTGCTAATAACTGACCGCCTTTTTGCCATGCTCGATATGAATAATATTCGACCCAAAATTGTGGCGTATCTTTTGCCTCACCCGATGCAAACATGTGCTGGTTTTCAATTCCGATTGCCCTGTCCAAATATGGCTCAACAATGGCTAGATTTACCAAACCATGGACAATACCTGCCGAGCATCCAGATAATAGAATAATTACAATAAAAAGAGATGTTCTCATGACTGATCACTAGTGGCAGGGAAATCCTGCTGCGTGTCTCATGTCATGGGTCAGTTCATGTAGGTACATGTCTGCATACGCTTGTTCACCAAAGACAATACTGAATAATTGTCCTTGATCAAAGCCTACTTCAAACACTCCAAATGCAAAAATTGTAGCTAATACAAGTAGTGCAACTTTTGGAACACTTGATTTTGAGAGTGTAATCTCTTTTGAGAAAGACATGGAGACTGGGCGCTGATGAATGTATTTAAATTCTTGGATGAATCATCCAATATTTAATTAAATTGAATACACGACTACAAGTTCAAACACTGCAAAACATAGTATCCCGGAAAGGATCAAGCAAAGTACTGACATTTTCCGTACCTCACGTGTTCATGGCATTGCAAATGTTACATGACAATGACTATGTAAGTAGATCGAGTTTTTGTCAAAAATTGCATATGGGAGAAGGTGCAGTCAAAACAATGATCATGCATTTAAAAGAAGAGTCAATGGTCGATTCAACAAAATCAGGAACGTTTCTAACTGCAAAGGGAAAAAATTTCATAAAAAACATTCTGGAGATAATTTTTGCAGAATGTGATATTAAAAAATGCCAAATTGCGCAAGGAAAGTTCAATCACGCAGTGATTCTAAAAAATTACGCGTTTGCGACAAAGACGGGTATGGAGCAAAGAGATTATACCATACTGTATGGTGCATCTGGCGCCACAACTCTTCTATACAAGGATGACAGGTTTGTTTTTCCAAACGAAAGCATAGATTGCCTTCTAAATGATCAAAAGACAAAAAATATGTTATTGGCAGGAATTAGCCCAAAAAATGGTGATATGATAATAATTGCATCTGCCAGTGATCCGTTTGTTGCAGAGATTGCGGCAAAAAATTCTGCATTGTGGACACTTGCCACACACGGCAAACCATGACACAGTAAACTATTTGAAGAGTATTTCATGTGTTAGTTTGTGGCAAAATATTATCTGCTTGCAATTCCAATAATAATTGGAATTATTGGCGGAGTATTTGTGGTGACTTATTTTGGAAATAACAACAATCTGCCAAAAGAAGAAACATTCACACTGCAACAATTAATTGAAAACGGTTCCCCGTATGAAGGAAACCCATCAGCCACAATCACAATAGTCGAGTGGGGAGATTACCAGTGTACATATTGCCATCTGTTTCATGATTCAAGTCTTGAGGTAATCAAAGATGAATACCTCAAGTCAGGCAAGGCAAACCTTGTTTTTAGAGACTTTCCACTAAATGGCCCCGCTTCGGTTCTTGCAGCAGAGGCATCGCATTGCGCAAAAGACCAAGGAAAATTCTGGGAGTATCATGATGAGGTATACAAAAATTGTAACGGTGAAAATACCGGATGGGTAAGCAAGGATTCGCTAAGCAAGTTTGCTCAAAATGTTGGATTGAACGTTGATCAGCTAAAGTCGTGTCTTGACTCTTCAAAATACAAGCAAGAAGTTCTAGACACATATGACTTGGGACAAAAAATCAAAATTGATGCAACGCCGTCATTTCTCATCATAAAGGACAACAAGGTTATCAAGATTACGGGGAATCAGCCAATCGAAGTATTTAGAAAAACACTTGACGATATGTGATTATTCTTCTAATTTGTGCAAATCACTTGCAACTTGATTGTCATAATTTGGATTTGAATCAAGTAACCCACGCAATGCCATGTTCTTGATGCAGTATGAGACATATTCTGGCTCAACTCCGCCATACTTTATTGCCTTTTTTGATACATCTTGGAATAATGTCTCGTTATCCATTTTCATTGTTTGACACATATTGACGCGCAACAGTATGCCAAGCTGGACTAGCTTGTACATTGAAAGTTCTTTTCCCTCCAGATAAATCTGTGATATGATTTCCTCCATATAGCAGAGTCCGTGATTGGTTACCCTGTACTTGAGTAGTTTTGGATAATCATCCAACTGAATACAGTACGGTGGCATGTTTTTTTCCACATGCCGTAAACCATGGCTTGATTAATTATTACTGCGGCACTTTATGATAAAAACAGATTCCATTTTGGAATAATTCGATTGCCCAAACTTCTTAATACTGAATCTATAGAGAGCAAATAATGGGCAAAATTACGATTGAAAAACAAGATTCTGTCAAACTTTACAAAATAAAAAAAACACTTGATGAACTTTCACGCATATCTGGTAGGGGAACTGAGCTAATCTCAGTATACGTACCGAAAGGAAAACAACTTCATCTTGTCATAAACACTCTACGAGAAGAGCAGGGAACTGCAGACAACATAAAGTCCGACCTTACAAGAACGCATGTAGTTGATTCCCTGTCACGCGTACAGCAGAGATTAAAGCTGTACAAAAATACTCCAGAACATGGTCTTGTGATATTTTGCGGTGCTGTGCCTCCGGAAGGCGGCGGGCCAATTGGAAGCGAGGTCATCAAAGTCTGGGAGATTGAGCCGCCAAAAGATCTTACCACGTTTCTATACCGATGTGATGATCATTTCCATGTTGATATTCTAAAGGACATGCTAAAAGACGATAATCTGATTGGATTTTTGGCAATTGACACAAAGGATACTGGATGGGGACTCCTTTATGGAAATAAAATTGAGGTACTAAGGGAAACAAGCTCTGGTGTTGCA
>JAHEXS010000077.1 GCA_023252015.1 Candidatus Nitrosotenuis sp.
AACACTTCGGACTTTATCAAAAAAGAAACACTCATTGCAACATGGCAGGAGACAGGACCAACATCCACTAATACGATAATGACATCGATTAACCTAAAGCGTAAATCCGACGAAACCGAAGCAGACGATGGAACTCACATCTCATGCAGATTCCTTGATAAGGAAGGCGCATGTTCCATACATCCTGATAGGCCAGGTGTGTGTTATTTGTATCCGTTTTCAACATGGCTTGAAAATGACAATGGACGAGCAAGAGTGCATTCGACGTTTCAGTTTACTGGAGACTGTCCCGGGTTTTATCTTTCTGAGACACTTGATCCAATGAAGGAAGTGTTGAAAGAATATTCTGTAATAATTTATGATTACAATATGAAATACACCAGAACAACAAGGGAAGGATTCAGTCTGGCTAACTTTGTCTAGGCTTTTGCCACTTTCATTAAATCTCGCATGTGAATTTCCATTCCAAAACGAGCTTCGTTCTTTTTCATGTATCTGAAGATGGATAGCATGTCTGGTAGTTGTTTGAGTAAACTAAAGTCCTTACTTAGTTTACTTTTTACAAAATTGAAAACTTTTCCATACATTTTGAAATGCTCCATTACCTCTTTTTCGTATTTTTCATTGTTCCCAAGATTTCTAACAAAAATATCTGCGCATTCCATGCTTGGAATGATTCCTTCGCCTAGGAGCGGATATACTGTTCCAATTGATTCGCCAACTCCAACTACTTTACCCTTGTAAAATGGCTTGCAGAGATTTGGAGTAGCTAGTCTGATTGGTCTTCCAACCGTTTTGATAATCTTTCCTCCATATTCTTTGAAAAAGTCATCAGTTTCCTCAACATGTCTTTTCATGTAATCTCCTGCACCAATGTGGGCAAACTTTTCCCCTAGTGGGAAATACCAGAAATAACCAGTCATGTTGGCAAATGGTTTTATGAAAAAGTCATCATATGGAACCTTGTCCCCATATTCGACTTTGTATTCGTATGTTGGCAGAAAAAAGTCTTTTTCAAGTTTTGGCAGATACACCCTGTGAAATCCTGTACAATCAACTATGATGTCGAACTCTAATTCCAAGTCTTCAAGCTTTGGGCTTGTACCATAATTGACCTTGCAGCCTTTGGTAAAATCTTTGATTAATCCAATTTTGTTATAGGTGCAAAGACCGTGTAAACCGATGTTGAATTTCTCATTATTGTTCATCTCTACATACATGTTTTTTCCATCATGAATCACGTACTGGTTAAAATCGACTCCTGATTTTGCACACAGATCTGTCATCTTTGGCTTGCATGTACCCCAAGCGCAAATGGAATCGTGTCTTTCCTCTGGCATTCTCTCAAATCCAACAACCTCATGGTCCTGCTTTAGTCTTGAAAGTAGGTAACTCCCAGCAACACCAATTCCACACACTGCGATTTTCAATTCAGCTGATGTCCATTCTAACCTAATAAATACAATATCCATTTTTTCTGGCTAGTGCATTCATAGCATGACAAAAAACGAACGAACCAAAATAAGATGTGATGGTAAATTAGATCACAAGTCAAATTTATCACTCATTTGCCAAGTTATTGAAAAAAATCGCAAATATTCTAGTTGATCAAGGCAGATAACATTCTAAAGTCAAGCAAGCGTGAGGGCAGGCACGAGTCAGTAATCATAAAAAAACTGGTTGTGTTTTTTGAGAACTTGGGATACCAGACAATACCTCATGCCAGATTCAACATTGCGTGGGGAAATATTCTTTCAGATGTTGATTTGTTACTTTTAAAAAATGACGAAATTGTTGCAGTTGAAGTAAAGTCATCAAAAGACAATCTCAAGCGCGCAAGAAAGCAAATTGAAAACATCAAAGATTATGTAGATTATGCGTATGTGGCAACTAACTACATTCCAAGAAAGTTCTCATTACGTAATACTGGTTTGATATACGTTAATGGAAGCGTGGTGATTTTAAAGAGCCCTAAATTACTAAGTGACAATCCACGACTTTTCAGTCTTGATTCGTTGCCAAAAAAATGCCTGTGCCGATGGACAAAAACCAAAAATCAAAGCTATTCAAACAAATCAAAATCAGAGCTTGCAAATCAAATTTTGAATAATTCTAATGAACTAAAGTCTAAAGTAAAGGAAATTGTTACATGTGGACTGAACTGTGATCATGACTGCCCAATTTGGAATTTTGACAAAAATATCTCTAGTATGAAGCAATTAGAGAACTTTAATGCAATTCCAAAGATACCCTAGTTGAGCAACCCTTAAGAGAAATGATGCATCACTATGTATGAATGGATTTTTTTCATAGAAAGAAAAAATGTGAGCAATGCAATGAAAAATTTGCAACAGATGCTGATCTAATACATCATGCAAGACATGTTCATCGTCACGATATAGTAAAGTGTGCTCATTGTGGGAAAGAATTCATCCACGAAAAAGATCGATTACATCACGCCAGAAAAGAACATGAAGAAGAAATGAAAAAAAGATCAAATCGAGAATCATTTGGTGATAAAAGTAAATCACTCCAAGATAGCGTAGATGAGAAAACCAAACAATTTAGCGATAAGCTTTGAATATTTTTTATTAAATCTGATTACTTTTGTGTCGGTATGTTTTTGGTGCTGTAGATTTTATTTCTATTCTATCAATATGGCTGGCTTGAAAGGCCTAGCAGTTTTAGCCTTATTCTTTGGATCATATTTGCTGGGGTCTGATTCGGAAAACACTTGCAACTCTACATCAAAGTCAGCCTTGACCAGTCCTGAAAGTTCGCTTGCAATCAATTCCTTTTCATCGAAATCTAGAATCTCTAGTTTTGTCTTTCTTAACTCTGTTGGTTCTGACAAAATATCTTTGATAGTTCTCTGTACAAAGTCTGGGTTTTTCTTTATCTCTTCTGTTTCTTTATTTGCAATCAAATCCTTCATTATTATGCCCATGTTGGTCTGACCGTTCATGATTTTATCCAAGATAGAGTGGTATGCCTTTGACTTGAACGAATCTGCAGTATAGATGGTAATCTTTTGAGGCGTGATTTTAGTTACCTTGAGAATATTTGCAATATCATCAATGATTGATTTTAGCAATTCTTCTGATTGTATTGCATAGCCGTCAATTTTTTCTGATGCTTGGGGCCAGCTTGATGTTGACACCATTCCAGCGTGACCCAGTTTTTCCCACATCTCTTCAGCAATATGTGGTGCAAATGGAGACAACATTGCAACTCTGGTGGAATTTATTTCATGTAGGATTCCCAAGGTGTCAGTTCTATGTTTTGCGTTTACCCTTTTCATATACCACTGTAGGTCTGACTCAAATGAGAACAAAATGTTGTGAAGCGCTTCTCGAAGTCTCATCTTTTCAATTGATGATGTGAGATCTGATACTGCACTTTGCAATTTGCTCTTTATCCACTTGTCTTCTGGCTCTAGTTTGCCCTGCTTTTCTGGCTTTAGTCTTGAGCATTCCTCTAGCAATGATTCCAATTTGTGCTTGATTCCTGACACTGATTCTAAATTAAAATCAGCATCCTGGAGAAGTTCCGCTGATATGATTATTGCCAATCTAATTGGGTCTGCACCATAATCCCGAATTGCCTTTCGCAATGGGATTATGTTTCCCATGGACTTTGACATCTTTTTTCCATCCATTAGAACAGAACCATTCACTACAATTTCCTGTGGCCAGTTTTCTTCTGGGAAAATAGCTACATGATTCAAAACAAAAAATGTCAAATGATTTGGCACCAAATCACGTCCAGAATGTCTTGAATCTACCGGATAAAAATACAAAAATTCTTTTCTAATTTGCTCGATTTTTTCTTTTTGAATTTTTGTCTTTTCTGATACCGTATTGGAATCACCCAGTTCCAAAAACACATAATCGAAAAATTCCGGCCCAAGACTTTCTGGCTTTATCTCGTTACTGTTGACAAATTTTACAATGATATAGTATGCCATGTAGATTACAGAATCTGATAGGCTCTCCACTATCCAGTCCTTATCCCATGGAAGTTTTGTTCCAAGGCCGTGTTGTCTTGCACACGCTCTTTCCCTTAGCCATCCAATCACGTAATTGAATTCCGGCCTGATCTCTTGGGGAAGAACACTCATCCCATCAAGACATTTTGTTGCTTTTTCCTTCCATAACTTGTCTGAGTAATTCAGAAACCACTGGTTGTTTAGGATCTTGACAACACATTCTGCACCACACCTGCATCGAACGGGCACATTTGTCAGCTCCAGTAGGATGCCTGCAAATTTTTCCTTGATTAGCCAGTTTTTTACTATGTCTTTTGCATCTGCTACTTTTTTCCCTGCAAACTGTCCTGTGTTCTGCTTTAGCTTTCCACCGTAGAATTCTTTTCCATAAATTTCCTTTGTAGCCTCTTCTAACTTGGAATCCTTTTGGTCCTTTATCCCAAGTTTGTCAATTGCTTCCTTTGCTGGAATGTTTCCAAATCCTTCTGTTTCTATGATGGAAATTGCCTCTATTTTTTGAATTTCCTTTGCAAGTGATTTTTCCACATCTTTGGCATTTTTCAAATCTTGCAAGGCCTGATAGTCAAATGGCGCATGAGCCGGAACAGACATCACTATGCCAGTACCAGTATGAGATTCAACAAAACTAGCTGGAAGCATTATCACAGGATCATTTCTGTGTGGAACTTGGACTTTTTTCCCGCAAAGTTCAGAGCCCTTTATCTCTCCTTCATATGTTACCTTTTTGTCCAAATATTCTAGTTTATGGGCGCACTCTGCACTGACTATCCAGTTTTCTCCATCAACTTTGATCTTTTTGTAAACAATATCTGGGTTCACCCAGAGGTTTGTTACGCCAAAGATTGTTTCTGGTCTGAGTGTCGCAGTAGGTATGACATAATCCTCTAGGCGGAACTTTATCAAAATATATTCAGTAAAGTCAGGCTCTACATCACCAAGGGTGTCATGCTGTGATACTGGGTTTTGATCCTTTGGACACCACCCGACAGGGTGAGATCCCTGAATGATAAGATTCTTTTTTCTCAGTGTGTTGATTTGCCACTCGATAAATTTCTGATAGGCGGGATCAATTGTAGTAAATTCCCGTCTCCAGTCAATAGAATATCCCATCTCTATCATTCCAGATTTTATTTCCTCATGGAAATAATCTGCAATTTTTACCGGCTCCGAGAATTCCTTTATCTTGTCCTCGGGAACGTGATACAGTTCCCTAAAGTTTTGTATTAGCTCCTTGTCTCCTTCTTGGACTCTTTTTGCCATTCCCAAAATGGGCGTCCCGGTATAATGGAATCCCATCGGAAAAAGCACATTGTATCCTTTCATGCGCAAAAATCTTGCATGAACGTCTGCAAGCGTGTAGGTTCTTCCATGACCAATGTGCTGAGGTGAATTTGGATACGGATATGCCACTGTGATGAACTTTTTTTCTTTGGAATTTGGGTTGGTTTCAAAGTCTTTTGACTCTTGCCATTTTTTCCTCCACTTTTCCTCTATTCTATTCCAGTCTATCATAAATTCACAGTCTTTCTTATCAACAATTCTGCGTATGCGAGTGCATCAGAAAGATTCGATGTGTCCTTTCCTCCGCCCTGCCCAAATCTTGTGTCTCCTCCGCCAGAACCACCAAGTTTTGCAGAAATTTCCTTTA
>JAHEXS010000078.1 GCA_023252015.1 Candidatus Nitrosotenuis sp.
TTGTCAAAATCCCTTATTTCGTTTTCTAAACTTTTTCTATCATTTTCGTTTCCACCGGCAATTGAGCTGGCAAGGCTTGCGATTGTCTCAACTTTGGTCTTGAGGTCTCCTGCACGGATGATGGCGTATGATTCGTTGGAGGTACTGGTTTGCGTATTGTACAGAATAAACAAATTAAAAAGTGCTACCGTTACTAGTATTCCGATTAGAACATATGTTTTGCTGATGATTTTCAATTTTAGTTATCTACTCTTTCATAGAGTATAAAAACCTCGATCAAAATATTGCTAGTAATTGTCAGACGAATTCTTACGTGTCGCCAAAGAAGAAGTCTCAGACGATATTGCTAAAATTAGCAATTTATTAAAAAACTGTTCTGGGGATTCTGATATTTCAAAAAATGCCATTGAAATTGAAAAACACACACACAAGCTAAAGGGACTGGCCCCAATGATGGAACAATCTGAGATTGGAGATGTTGCAGCTACCATTGACACGTTACTTAAGCTAGTGATTTCTGGAAAATCAATCCCGGGGATTTTTCAAGCAATAGAAAAATCAAACCAATTCATGCTAGATGCTATCAATGACAATAAATCTGATTATGTCTCATTAAAAAATGATTTAAACAATAAATACTCTGCACTTCTTAGCTGAAAATAGAAATTTTCATAAGTTATGTCGTTTAGCCATTCATATGGTCCGAGTAATGATTGCGGATGACTCTGACGCAATTCGTTTTGTATTTAAGGACATTCTGACCATCGGAAACCACGAAATTGTAGCAGAAGCAGTTAACGGCTCAGAAGCAGTGGAAAAATTCTCACAGACAAACCCTGATGTGATGCTACTTGATCTGGCAATGCCGAAAAAAGACGGGTTGACTGTGGTTAAAGAAGTAATGGCGACACACCCATCTGCAAAAATAATTCTCATTACGGCAAGTGATAATCAAAACATCATTAACGAATGTCTCAAGGCGGGGGCTTATGCGATTATTTCAAAACCATTTGATTTTGATCAAGTTTTGAAATTAATCACTGAAATTTCATCAAAATAATTATCTTAGCCAAGAATATCCCTGACTTGATAATAGTTTTGCATGTTCTAATGTGAACTTTTCATTGCACTTTAAACACAGATAGTCAGTTAAAATTTCTGCAAAGATTTCTTTGCATTCATTACATGCATAGAAATTGTCTTGCGTTCTGTAGTCAACTCCAAACACTTTGATTGTTTGATGGCATTTTGGGCATTTGTCTTCTACATACGATGACTTGATAGAGACATTGCCGCACTTGTAGTGCTCAATGATCTTTTCATGCTTAAAGTCAGATCCCCTGCATTTTGGGCAGTGAAACATTTGCGCAATACGAATGTTATTGCATCTTGGACATGTGATTTCTTTTATCGTATTTATCTGGATGATCTTTTTGTTGGAAACAAGATGCTTGATTATTGGGAGGATTTCCTCATCTGTTTTGTCTAAATACTGAGATAGCCTCAAAAGGCTAATCTGAGTTGCATTGGACATTAGACTTATCACGCTATCAAAAGTTTCTTTAGTTATCACGGCTTCTTCGGTTTTTAGTGTTTCAACAATTTCTTTTATTTTTTCTAATCTGATTGGTTTTGCCAAATATTGGTATACTCCCTGGGCAATCACATCCTTGATTGAATCTTCTGTTTTTTCCCGTGCTGTCTCAATTATCACCTTGACGTCAGGCCTCATGTTCAGTAATTGTGTCATTATAGAAAACGCATTCATGTCGGGTAAACTGTAATCCAAAAAAACAAGTGGGACTGTACCTGACTTGATAATTTCTTTAAATTCATCAATACCTGTTTTTCCGTTTTGACAGATGTGTATTTTTTTAAAACCTAGTCTATTTAGGAAATCTTTGAGCAGAATGTTCACTGCGGGGCTGTCATCTATGATTAGGATCTCTTTTTCTTCTAACGATGACATATGCCATCTTTGTACATCTGATATGAAAAGTTTAGTTTGTATTCAAGTCGTTGAGTTATGATTAAAAGCCCCTGTGACGACCTCTGAATCATGTCAAAAATAGTGATAGACACTAGTGTTATTGTTAGCGGTCATATTACAAGACAACTCGAATCAAAAAGCCTTCAGAATGTTGAGATAATCATACCTGTTGCAGGATTAGACGAATTACAGTCTCAGGCGTCCCGGGGAAAAGAGCAAGGCTTTATCGGTCTTGAGGAAATAAAGAAAATTCAAAAACTGTGCCATGAAAATAATATCCAAGTACAATTTGTGGGGCAAAGGCCAAGCCTTGATGATATTCGGCTTGCAAAACATGGCCGTATTGATGCAATAATCAAGGATATCGCAAAGCAAAATAACGCAACGCTATACACTGCGGATTATATACAAGGACTTACTGCCGAAGCAGAAGGAATCCTAGTAAACTATCAAAAATCAGAAAAACTCACTACTGATTTGGAGTTTTTGAGGTTCTTTGACTCTGCCACAATGAGCGTTCACCTAAAGGACCAAAACCCACCACTTGCAAAAAGAGGAAAGCCTGGCAGCTTTGAACTAGTAAAAATTGAAGACAAATTATTAGATGAAGACTATCTGGAACTCATTACTACTCAGATACTTGAGGCATCTAAAATCTCAAATGCCGGAACCATTGAAATTTCAAAGCCAGGAGCACTAGTCGTACAATTTGGCGATTATAGAATTGCCATCACCCGTCCTCCATTTTCAGAGTCACACGAAATTACATTAGTTCATCCAATCACAAAGATGTCGCTTGATCAATATGGCCTATCAAAAAAACTGATGAGCAGATTCTCAGAAAAAGCCGAAGGAATCCTAATCTCAGGGCCACCTGGCTCTGGAAAAAGTACTCTTGCATCAAGTCTTGCGAATTTCTACGCATCACTTGGAAACATTGTAAAAACATTCGAATCGCCGCGTGATCTGCAGGTGGATAAAGGAATCACACAATACACAAAACTTGATGGTAAATTTGAAAATTCGGCCGACATCTTGCTACTTGTGCGACCAGATTATACTGTGTTTGATGAGGTGCGGCAGCGTGATGATTTTAGAGTATATGCGGATTTGAGACTTGCAGGTGTTGGCATGATTGGCGTGGTGCACGCAAACATGCCCCTTGACGCAGTTCAGAGATTCATTGGGAAAATAGAGCTAGGCATGATTCCAAGCGTAATTGACACTGTTGTCTTTGTAAAAGATGGTTTTATCTCCAAAGTTTATGATCTTGATCTTAAAGTAAAGGTGCCATCTGGAATGGTAGAGCAGGACTTGGCAAGGCCCGTAATAGAAATTCGCGATTTTGAAACTGGTGTATTAGAATATGAAATTTACACATTTGGCGAAGAAAACGTAATTGTACCAGTTTCACAACAAGAAGCAAAATCTGGAATTTACAAATTGGCAGAAGAAAAAATCAGAGAGATGCTTCGAAGATTTGACCCAAATCCTGAAATCGAAATACTATCTGATAGTGGAATCCAAGTTCGTGTGAGAAAGGACGTGATGCCTTCTATAATTGGAAAAGGTGGGGCTACTATTAACGATCTTGAAAAAATATTGCATGTTCACATTAACGTAGAGCCAAAAGAATCAAAAGAGTTTGAGGGTTCAATGGGTTCATATCAACATTCTAGTCGAGGTTCAACTCCGTTTGATTTTTCTGAATCTGGAAATTCATTACTATTCCAGGTAGATAAGAAAAACAATGGATTGTTTGCAGACATTTACGTAAAAGGTGACTATGCTGCCACTACCCGTGTGGCAAGACATGGAAAAATAAAAATTTCAAAGCGCTCTGACGCTGGAAGGCGTATAGCACGGTCCGCTTTTTCAAAAAATGATATCGAGATAATTCTTAAAGACTCTTAAAACTCTCAAGGAATTTCTGGTTTGATTTCAGATGGGTAATGAATTTTCGTAATTGTTTAATCGTTTTTGGATTCAGGTGATGTTCAATCCCTTCTGCATCCTGGTTTGCAGTTTCGTGCTCAATTCCGAGTATCTCAAAAAACTCCAATAATATGCTATGTTTTTGTCTTACAGTATCAGCTATACTATTTCCTTTTGCAGTGAGGTTGACCCCTTGATATTTCTCATAGTTCAGAAAGCCGCCCTCGTCCAGCCTGTGGAGCATCTTTGTGACGCTTGGGGCGCTGACATTGAGGTATCTTGATACATCAAGCGTTGTGGCATATCCCTTCAACTCAACCAGTTCTGAGATGACCTCAAGATAGTCCTCGACTCTCGCCGATTTTGGTTTGACTGATTTATGGGCCGCCTTTATGGATTCAAGCCTGTTTTCTCCCTTTTTCTCCAAATTGGTTTGTTAGTAGATACGTGTCTTATAAACGCGAGCGAGAAAATCCAAATCCTTCGAGGTCTGGATGAAAGCTAGCCGTAGACACAGGTAAGCACTGGTTCAATCCGAATGGTTTTAGATAAAACTAATCTCTAAAACAATCATTGCAAAAAACCTACAAGTTCAGAATGTATCCAAATTTCGAACAATCACAAAAACTGCATGATACTTTGAATGCGTGTAGATGGGTATACAATACCCTGATAGAACGAATAAACAAAGAAGGATTCCAGACAAGAAATGACCTCAACTATTTTCTCACAGAACTAAAGGAGTCCGAATTATGGTTGTATTCGCATCATTCCAAGATGCTCCAAATGGTATCGACCCAGATTGATGGTGCCCAAAAGGCACTGATCCGACTAGAAAAAAATGGTCACAAGACAGGAAATTTGAAATTTGCAAAATATTCCGAATATAGAACGTTCGCATACAACCAGTCTGGATTTGAAATCAAGAATGGCTTTTTGCATCTGTCAAAAATAGGTAAAACCAGGATCATTCAGCACAGACAAATCCCGGAAAATTCAGAAATAAAACAGATCACCATATCAAAATCAAAATCAGGAAAATGGTATGCATGTGTATCCTGCATGATTGATGCCATACTGCCAAAAATCGATTTTACAAAATCAGTCGGGATTGATGTCGGAATCACAAACTTTGCATATGATTCTAACGGATTTGTAACGCCAAACCCGCTGAATCTGAAAAAAATGCTAAGACCGCTGGCAAGAATACAAAGAAAAATATCAAAAAGGCAGAAAGGCTCAAACAACCGCAAGAAGGCAGTCAGATGGTATCAAATAATTCACGAGAGAATCAGAAACAAAAGGCATGATTTTCTGCATAAGATATCAACCCAGTATGCCAGAAAGTATGACATTGTGTTTGTGGAAAAATTAGAAAAACTTAACATGGTAAAAAACCACCGAATGGCAAGGAATATTCTGGATTCCGGATGGGGCATCTTTACAAACATGCTGGACTACAAGACCAGATTATCTGAGGTTTCTGCAAAAAATACAACCATTGATTGTTCGAGGTGTGAAAACATGGTGCCAAAACCGCTCACAGTCAGGATTCATAGATGTGACAGGTGCGGACTAGTCATGGACAGGGACCACAATGCTGCAATCAACATTTTGAAAAAAGGATTGGAAATTTTTGGGCTGTCGCCTCAAGCGACTAAATCATTACCGCAGGAGCTGTGGGAAATCACGCCTGTGGAGATCTCAGAGAGGTC
>JAHEXS010000079.1 GCA_023252015.1 Candidatus Nitrosotenuis sp.
CACTATCGTCATACTCAAAGTGATGGATGCCGTTTGGCCGGGTGGAATCAGGGTTACTCCTAAAGAAGAGGAGATCGGACTCGACCTAGCACAACACGGGGAAAGAGCATACGTAAACGAGTAAAAACTCGCTCTTTTTTTTATTTTAATTCAAAACTGATTCACATTATTGTGTTTGGTGACTAGTTTTTTGTAAATTAATTTAGAATTTGCACCTAATAATTAACAGTTGTTTAATTTGCATCTGACAAGTCTTATTATTTTTGATTACAATCAAAATTTATCGAGAAACAGAATCCTCTACAAAAACAGCGAATTAATACAAGCCTGGTTATTGTACTTGCCATTTTCTTACTTGGATATTTTGCAAATACTTCGCATTCTTACATAATAAAATATTTGGCGATTGTGACTATTGCGATATTTTCATCTTATCTGATTTTTACAGTAAACAAGTTTGGATTTGCGGCGATTCTATGTGTGATTCTTGGTTGTTTCTCAATACTTTCTACGATACTTGTGGCAGATACTGTCTCGGGAACAGAAAATTTAAACCGTATGAATTTTTTCTGGGGATCAATTTCAGAAAAAATTCATCACATAGAGACTGCGCGAGAGTTCCTACAACTTTATGGCCTATTTACTGGAATTTTCTGCATTGGACTCGGGCTGATATTTGCATACAAACCATCTCTGGTTCAGGTAAAAAACTACCTGCCATTTGAATATCCATATCCAATTTGGGATAGTAAGAGGCAACCGCTTACACAATTTAGTACAAATTTTGTTTTGACAAAATCGCTTTTGTCATACAAAGAAAAAATGCTTTCTTGTAGATTCAAGTATCTGCTTATTGCAATAGATGGCAAGATGTATTTTGCATCTCCAAATGAAATGGTTCCAGAAAACACGATAATCATCCGTACAAAATCCGGCAATACGCTTTGTGGAATATCGCGAATTTAATTTCAATTTGGAATTCCCATCACGAAACAGCATCCATAATATCTCGTCTTATAAACACTAATGCTTTTTATCACCGTCTGATTTTTTCTGCCTATCCCACAGATGCATTATTCCTCGTAGCATGAATGAACCGACAATTATGGTTACGATTCCTACTACCATTAATACGATGAATTTAGCGACAGACTTTATCATTGACATATCTTAGGATCACTGATCAAAATAATCTTCCATAAGCATTATCATTATTGACAAACATAGTCTATGGTCCAATTAGAATGAATTGAAAACAATTTGATAAAAACATGGCACAATACAGCAATTATTTAATCTGCAGAATAAAAACACATTTCATCTCAAAACTATTCAAAAATCTAGTTCAAATTTCGCAGAAAATGAGCTACTCCTTTTTAATACTTGGCGGCTAGTCATGCTGAAATTGAGCCTATCCACAAAGACTAAAGCCAATTCGTGTTTGTTCTGTGGCGATATTCTGAGATCCCCTTCGAAATGCCAATACTGTGGCTTCAAATTCTGTGAAAATCACATGTCAACTGACAACCATCAGTGTGGCAAGACAAGATATGCCGAATATGTCAGAAAGACACGTACCAGTGAGATCCCAAATCTTGCATCGGGCATATTTGCGGTGGTTTGCGATACCTGTGGCTACAAGTCTGCAAAAGGCTCACTAATTGAGTTTGCAGGAGAGGAGCTAATCCAACACACGCAAATTGTTGGATGTGCAACTAACGTCTTCCTAGAAGAAGTAGGGGACAATCCTCAATTCAATTCCCAAACAATCGAGGCGAAATACGATGAACAAAAAATTGTACAACAAATAACTCATCTGAATAATCCTGAAGAGAAGGAAAACATTGTTGATCAGCTAACAAAACTTGCATCATTAAAAGAAAACGGTGTTTTATCAAATGAAGAGTTTTTGTTTATCAAAAAGGAAATTATCAAAAAACTACAGTGATTTACTCCGATCTTTTTTCTTTTTGTGGTTCTAACGTTGCAAGTCTTTTCTTTACTTCTTGATGTTCTGCACGCTCTCTTTGTAGTGCAACCTTGAGTACTTCTAATTCCTTTTGTGTTGCAAGAATTTTTGCATTGAGTGATGACACGACAGAGCTTGCGGCAGCAACAATGTTCTTTGGCACAATTCTGTCTCCAACATTTACCATTTGACTTTCTATGAATTTGAGTTCTTTTTTTGCAAACTCGATTTCCTTTCTCTTTGCCTCGCGCTCTTTTCTTATCTCTGAAATTTCCTTTCTTGCTGATTCTAGCTCCGAGACTGTCTTTATCAGTTCCTGATTTGTATCATCTTGTACCTTCTTGCTTTCCTCGTATGATTTCTGAATTATCTTATTTTGTAGTCTCAACTCCTCAGACTCTGCCTTGTACTTGACATATTCTGCACGGGCTGCATCCAAGTCATTATTTGCTTTTTTTAACTCATCAAGAACCAACTTTTTTTCGTCGTATTCTTTCCTGATTGATTCAAGTTCTGACTTTGAGGAATTAATTTTTTGTAAAATCTGCTCATGGTTAGCTCTTGCAGAATCAAATTCTGATCTTTTTTCATTCATGTCTTTTTTTGCGGACATTAGTGAACTGACGGCCTGATCATATTCTTCTTTTACTGTGGCAAGCTTTTGTGAAATCGAATCAAGGTGATTGGTTTTTGATTTAATTTCGGCCTCGAGATGCCCGATCTCGCTTGTTAGGTGTTCTTTTTGAATTTCTTCAGGACTCATTATGCGTACTTGTTCTACTGATGCTTCAATTGTTTCCTCAACTGGTTCGTTTTCTTTTTTTGCACGTCTAAAAAGTCCCATGTATAGTCACTCTATCTTAGATATGGGGATGAATATTTCTATTCACTTTCGTATAAATCGGAGGTAAAATCCTAATCCGCCAATTGCAAAACCGAGGGCTATCATGGAAAATCCGATTCCCGGTTTGTCTGCAAACCATGTTGGAGAAACTATGAACAGAAAGGCACCCAAAATAATAAGAAAGAATGCACCGCTCTTTTTTGGTTTGTTGTGTTCGCTGTGCGCCATTTTAGATGTGCTTGCCTATCGTCTGCGCTACTTTTTTCCTGCCGATATCTACGATGAATGGCCCAATTTTTGGCCCACGGTTTGCCGCAAGAATTATCTGATATAGTATCATGAAAAAGTCCTTCGGTGCAACGCTGTTCTCTTTAGCAATGTTGTAAATCGTGTTTTGCAGATCCTCGGGATCTTTTTCCGCCACAAGAACATCCACAAGCTGTCTCAAAGCATTTTTTGTCGTATCATTTATCTGAATATTCGTAATTTCTTGTTCTTCAAAGTCATCCGCATAGTTCCCAGCAAGGTGGATTAGCTGCTCGACATATGACTCTGAATTTTTTATGACACCGTAATCGATGAGTTTCTTTGTGATTCTGTTTACTCTGTCTTCCTTGTATATGCGTCCAAGTTCGACTAGCAATCTGTAGTTTATATGAATTGATGGTGTTTTTGGAACATTTAGCAAATTTGTGTACTCATACAATCCCTTTGTTCTTGCAGTCCTTGCCTCGTTGTCAAGCTTGATTTTTCCAAAGTACACGTCCTCGATTTCATTATACTCGTCCATCAAAGTTGTAATGTCTTCAAACCCAAGCTCTCTTGCACCGGTGATCCTCTTGTATAATAAAAGAAGCATTGATTTTGGCGTTCCATATTTTAGCCATTTTTGTGAAGTTACTACATTTCCAAGTGATTTTGAAATCTTTTTTCCACCCTTGTCCAAAAACATCTCGTATTTTACATGATGTGGATGTGGATGATTCAGTATTTCGTCTGAGACCCAATCATTTACTCTAACTGAATCCATGATGTCTTTTCCATACGCCTCAAATCTGATATCAAACGCATGCCATCTTGCAGCAAATTCTACCTTCCATGCAAGTTTTCCAAGGTCTTTTGTGATGTCAGCTTCTCCTTCATGACCACATCCTTTGAGAATTTTGGAGCCGATTTCTGCCTCATGGCATCTGTATTTTATTTTCATTTCATCTGGAATGTACTCGTAGGATTCTGCAGTGTACAGTCTATTGCAATTTGCACAAACTGGATAATATGGTAGATATTTTTGGTATTTTTCTTGGCCCACCAGCTCTGCAATCTTGGCACCAATCTTTTCCCCGTTTGTCAGAATTGTGTGTATTTGATCTTTGAGCAGTCCATTTTTGTAAGTATCTCGTGCACGTCTGAAATCATATTTTATTCCAAGATTGTCTAATCCATCGAGCAAAAGGCTGCTCATGTGCATGCCATATGAGTCATGACATCCAAATGGATCTGGAATTAGTGAAACCGGTTTTGCAATGTGTTCTCCAAGCCAGTCTGGTAGCCCTTCTGGGATTTTTCTTAATCCGTCTAAATCATCTGAATAAGCAATAAGTTCTGACTTGTATCCAAAGTTTTCAAGTGCAAGCTTTACTCCGTATGCCCGTACAGCATCCCCTAGACTGCCGATGTGTGGAATTCCAGATGCGCCAAGACCACTTTCAACTCGTAACAAACTAGTATTTCGTCCAAGCTGCTGCTCTCGTTCAATCATCTCGTGGGCAAGCTTGTCAATCCAAGTGCCTCTACCAATAATTTTCTGATCGTCTTCTGACATTCTATCCAACTAATGATTTTGCCATATATGGACCATCCATTGAGTAGCCTAGTTTTTTGTAGTACTCTCGTGTACCGACTGCACTGATTACAAGAAGTTTTTTTGCATCAAACTCTTCCCTTGATATTTTTTCCGCCTCACTCATCAGTTTTTTACCAAACCCTGAATGTTGAATTTCACCTTCTTCATGTTCGCCAATCTTTAATGATTTTCCATACACATGAAGCTCACGAACAATGCATGTTTTGTCAGTCACTTCTTTTCTGTGTGCCTTTTCACTTGGTTTTCTTAGTCTTAAAAATCCATAAATTTTATCGTCAGAGTCATCGTATGATAGGAAAACCTCACTGCCTCCCGACGATGCATAGTTTTCTCTGCATAATGATATCTCGCTTGAATCGTGATTGTCTCTGAGTCCAACCTCCCTACACCTAATGCATCTGCAAGAAAGGTTTTGTTTTTTTAGATTCTCGTGAACTATCTGTCTGAGATTGCCTGATTTTGGCCCTGCGATTATTTCTCCAGGTGATATTTCCCTTTGAACCCTCATTATTCTGACCCATCTTGGAATGTTTTTCTTAACTTCAGTCAAAACCCTGATCATGTCTTCATCGGAATATGGTGCGTACTTTCCCTCGAGATATTCTTTGTACAACGGAGTTTTCTGAAGTACGAGCGATGGATAGATCTTTAGCATATCCGGTCTTAATTCCTCATCTTCAAAGAGTTTTTTAAAATCTGCAATGTCTCCTTCTGGACTCATAGTGGGAAGGCCTGGCATCATATGTGCAACAAGTTTGTATCCTGAATCTTTTGACATCTGAAATGATTCTACAACGTCTGCATAGGTGTGGCCTCTGTTTACTATCTTGTATACTCGTTCTTGAAGGCTCTGAACACCAATCTCTATTCTGGTTACTCCGTACTCTAGCATCATGTCGATATGTTCTTTTTTGCAATAGTCTGGTTTTGTCTCGATTGTAAATCCA
>JAHEXS010000080.1 GCA_023252015.1 Candidatus Nitrosotenuis sp.
AATCATGCAAAAGAATTGGGAATATCTGATGATGACGTAACAAAGCTAAAGCAAGTAAAAGAGGCGCTTTCCACTACAAGTGATCCGTCTCAAATTATTATTAAAGTGCAAAGAATAATTACAATTAATGTTGAGCTTAAAGACTCAAAAAATCAAAAGACTGCTGAAGTAAACACGCAGACTGTGCCTGCTGATCTTACTAAAACCGAAAATGCATCTGAAAAAGTCATGGCTACAGATCAGAACATAAAGCAAGAACCAAAGAAGGAAACCAAATCTCAGACCTCGCCTCAGATTGACAAACTTGAAGCAAGATTAGCAAAGCTTGAGTCAAGCATAGATGACAACATTCAGCCAAAATTCGATAGCGCAAAATCCATGCTTGCTAAACTCAAAAGTCAGGCATCAAATAACATAGACCAAAAAACACTCAAATCCTTAGATGCTCTGATTGGGGAAATCGAAAGTTATGTGGATTCTCAAAACACAAATTCTGACTCAAGTGCAGATCAGAACACCACGACAGATTCAAGTAAAACAGATGCTCAAAACCCAACAGATTCAAGTAAAATAGATACCAAAAACCCGTCAGACTCTTCAAAATACCATCCGAAACAAAAACGCTCAAAAGATCAGAAAGACAGATAGTTCACATAAACTTCATATACATTTTCCAGATCAAGCAAGTTACATGGCTTCTAGGCAAATTACTGCCGGTGTTGGAATACCAATGATTGTGGTTGGGGCATTGATGGCATTTTTGTGGGCACCAACAAATGTAGAATTTTCAGAAATCATAGAGTTTGTTGGCAGTCTAATTGGAATACTGGGAGTAGTCTTCTTTGTTGCAGGTCTCTTTTACACAAAAGAGCCAATAATTTCCTAAATTTACTCCGTACAGAGATCTATGATTAAATAATGATCTAGACTAGATCGTCCTACTTGAAAGTCAGACTATTTGAGATATTCACTTCGCTGGAAGGAGAGGGAATTCTGTATGGGACAAAAACCCTTTTTGTAAGACTGGCAGGATGCCCATTTACCTGCTTTTATTGCGACACAAAAGACTCACTTCCACTAGATTCTGGACAAGAATACAACTTTGAAGAGGCCTGTGATCTCTTGGATAAACATCTTGAAGACAAAACATACAAGGTAAATTTCACTGGTGGCGATCCCCTAATTCAGCACGAGGCAGTAGCAGATCTTGCAAAATACATAAGATCAAAACACATTCCGACCTATCTCGAATCATCCTGTTTTGATCACAAAAGATTCAGTCATGTTTTGCCGTACATGGATTTTGTCAAAATCGAGCTAAAGACACTTGATTCGGAATTTGTTGATGCAAAACATTATTCTACACTTTTGGAAAATGCCTTGGAATGTCTTAGGTTGGCAATTGCCTCTGCAAAGACAACCTACATCAAAATTGTGGTAAGTGCAAAAACAGAATCAGAATCATTTGAAGAACTAGTTCAAAAAATCTTCAAAATAGCTAGACCTAATGATCTTAAGGGATTTATAATACAACCAACCTACGGAATAGCAGAACCAAATTTGCCAAAACTTTTAGGTTTTTACGATTTAGTGTATCCATATTATAACGAAGTACGCGTAGTACCACAGCTTCACAAACTCATAGGAGCACCATGATGAACAAAGAGAGAGTAAAAAAACTCGTAAGAGAGCTAATCATAGAATTAGGTGAAGACCCAACACGGGAAGGTCTACGTGGAACCCCTGAGAGAATAGCCGACATGTACGAAGAAATTTTTTCCGGGTATGACTCTGACTCTGAACTCTCAGTCCAGTTTTCCGAAGACTCGGATGCAGTTGTTGTCAGGGACATTATATTTTACTCAATGTGTGAGCATCACATGTTGCCGTTCTTTGGTAAAATTAGCATAGCTTATCTTCCAAACGGCAGAGTTTTTGGAGTATCAAAACTTGTACGCCTTGTAGAAAAACACGCAAAACGACTCCAGATACAAGAACGATTGACAAAAAACATCGCAGATGAGCTATTTTCTCAAGGAGTAAAAGGTGTAATAGTAATGTCTGATGCGGAGCACCTTTGCATGAAGATGAGGGGTGTACGAAACGATGCAACAATGACATCTTGTGCATATCGTGGAATCTATGAAAGAAAAGAAAACAGAGAGGATGTCATAGCCATGATCCGTAACCAAAAACAGTCTCTTTTCTGAGATTTTGAAAAAATTAAATAATCTAGTCTAAAGGTAATCTATCGTGGGAGCACACAACAACGTACACATTCCAAAAGAATCGTGGCCATTCTGGACTTGGTTTGCAATAGAATTCTTCATAGTTTTAGCAGTTGGTGCCCTAAGCTCAAGAGAGGTAGTCAGACTGTTTGAAAAGACATTTGATCCAAGCCTGCAAAACTGGTTGTTCTTTGGAGTAATCGGTGCAATCTTTATCGCATGGTACATGGGAATCAGAAGACTGGTTTTCAAAAGACCAATTCTGGAAAATCGCTGGTAAATTAATTCAGATATTTTGTCTTATCTTTGATTTTTGCTTTCTTAAAGCCAGTTTTCCTGTTTCGACAGGATTCACATTTTCCACAATGAAGTTTTGTATTGGAATAGCAACTCCATGTCTTGAAAATATTGTCACCTAGGGCATCATATCCAATTTTTATGAGTGCACTCTTTGAAAGCCCTCCGGAAAAAGGGGTCCATACCTTTACCTTGTTTCTTATTCCGAGCCTTATTCCGTCAATCTCTCCTTGATTGAATGCAGATTCTATTTTTCTTGAAAAGGCAGGCCTGCAATCAGGATATTTTGTATCATCAGTGTGCGCACCATATGCAACAAGTGATGCATTAAGTGTAAATGCCCATGCAGTTGCAATGCTCAAAAAAACCCCGTTTCTTATTGGAACAACTATTGAATAATCGAATTTTTCAGGAAGTGATTTTTTTGTATTTGTCAAAACATTACTTTCTCCATACAAAGTTTTCATAAACCCAATATCGATAATTTTATGCTGTTTTAGTTTTAGGGCCTTTGCAACAAATTTTGCAGAACTGATTTCACTTGATGCACGTTGCCCATAAGAAAACGTAATTCCATACAGATCAAACTTTGGCTTAAGATATGCACCCATACACAAAGAATCCAAACCGCCACTAAGTATTGCAACAGCCTTTTTCTTCAAATCAGCACCTAATCATATTGTTTTTTGAGCTTTGCCCCATTACTTGGCTTGCAAATTACTACCGTAGAGTCTATTTTTGCAGAAGCAAAACTGTGTTTCATAGAATTTGCAATTTTTTGCAAGTTAGACTTTTTTGTTGCAAACGCAATGACCGAAGGTCCAGCACCGCTAATTGTAACACCCAGTGCTCCCGCTCTTAAGGCGTTTTTCTTTACTGCGGCAAATCCTGGAATTAGATGCTGGCGGGCAGGCTCTACTATTATGTCTCTAATTGAAGTCCCAATTAGATTCGAGTCTTTCTGCATAAACCCAACAACAATTGTTGCTGCGTTTGAAAGATTAACAATAGAATCTGCAAGTGCTATGTTCTTGGGAATGACACTTCTTGAAACCTCTGTCTTTTTTGGTGGAACATCGAGTTTTGGTACAGCCACACACAATCTTAGGTCACTTGGAGGTGCAATTTTTATCACATCTAACGGGTTTGTTCGAACTATCACAAATCCGCCTAAAACAGACGCAGAAACATTATCGTAATGTATGGAACCTGCACTTGCCATTTCTCCAACTCCTGCACATTCGACAAGGGTATTTGCATCGAGATTCAGCTTGAACAGCTCATTAAATGCAACTGCAGCTGCAGCAGCTGATGCAGCACTACTGCCCATCCCAAATCCGGCGGGAACCCCTTTTCTTATTTTGATCTCAATGCCGCTTTTAATTTTGAATTTTTTCATCATATGCTGAACCACAAGTCCTGCGGTGTTTTTTTGTGGATCTGTAGGAACTAAATCAGAAGTTATTATTTTGATTCCTTGTTTTTTCTTTGTCAAGGTTACTTCATCAAAAAACGCATCTAGTGCTAATCCGAATACGTCAAATCCGGGTCCGAGATTTGCAGTTGAGGACGATGCTCTTGCTGTTATGTTAAATGCCATTAATTCTCCACGTCTTCCCCTTGGTTAAGAATTCTACTCAATGCGCCTTCCAAGTTAATCATTCCATCACCAGTTACATTTGACACTGGAATTAATCCTTGAGCAAATCCACCCATGTTTAGACTTCTCAGCAAGTTTGTAACAAGGACATAGGTCTCGCCGTCGGACTCTAGCGAAATGGTGTCTTCTAATGTTTTTACGTTTGTTGTCCATTTGAGAACCTCCGATATCTTGTCTGCAATCAGATCCGTCTTTGTTAGAACATTAATTGTTGGTAGATTCATCCTGAGTTTTATGGACGTAGCAAGGAGTGCCATAGATACAAAATTTACTGCAGTTGTAATGAGTACTCCATCATACAAAAACAAATTTACCTTTTCATCAGCATTGAAATTTTTAACAAAATATGGGCCGCTTGTTCTATATGCAAACAGCTCTATTTGTCCAGGAGTATCAATAATGAGGTAATCTGGATTGATGTTGTCTGCTTGTTGTTGAATTTCGTCTATTTTTGAGGCAATAAGATCACTTGCCATGACTAGTGCCCCATTTGGCCCCAGATCATATTGCTTCATGATGGATACGATATCAACCGAATCCCTAATGTCGATGTCAGGTGTGTATGGAAGTGATATTACACCAGGATCCAAATTTAGTATTGCTGTAAACGCCCCGTTTCTAGTATAGTAATCGTGAATTTTTGATGTCAGTGAGGATTTACCGGCTCCAGCTGTTCCGGCAACAAAAATTGCTTTCAATTTCTCAAGTTAAGTGTTGATGGCTTATATTTGAATCAATTAGCAAGTCTCTAAAATGAACTGGCGAATCGTAGCTTTTCTAGCTAGTCTTGTACCGTTTCTAATAATTGCAATCCAATTCCACATAAAGCCTCAAGACATTTTCGCAGTTGGAATAATCAACTTTCTTGCAGCATTTGCAGCAATAATGTTCAAGCTTTTCTTACAGGGCATAAAATTTCACTACATAGTACGAGTGTTTCATGGCTCTCTAGAATCGTTGTGGAGAACAATTTTTGTTAGAATTGGAAGTGAGTTTGTCACCATGACAACGCCAATGTTTGTCGGCGGCGAGGTAGTCAGAATATACTGGATGAAAAAAAGAGGCATGTCGACAGCAAAAGCATCATGGCTTGGAATTTTTGAGATAGTTACAGAGGTTCTCGCAGCAGGAATTTTATCAATACTGGCAGGACTCTTTGCATTAGTTAATGGCTATACCATAATTGGAATAGTTGTACTTGCAGCTGCAATTCCTATTGTGGGGCTCTGGGTAGGTCTATTTTTCCTCTCATCAAAAAGAACATTTCATGTCCCCAGAACATTTTGTAATCTAATAATTAAGTTCAGAAAGGAAAAAGGCATTCAGTATATAGAAAAAACAAATGAATGGATGAACGACATATGTATTATGAGTAAAGAAAACTTTCAATCAAAGCAGGTAAAAAAAGTATTTTTTGTAACT
>JAHEXS010000081.1 GCA_023252015.1 Candidatus Nitrosotenuis sp.
TTCCATTGAGTGATGTCAAACCCATATCTTCCAACTGCAATATTTTTGCATTCAGGACAGTACGTGTGCTCATATTTGTGTCCTGGAACATTTCCCAAATATACGTACTCTAGTCCTTCTTTTTTTGCAATTTCATAATGTTTTTCCAAAGTTTCGATTGGAGTTGATGGAAACTCCATCATTTTGTAGTCTGGATGAAATCTCAAAAAGTGAATTGGCATTTCTGGCCCAAATTCATCATATACAAATTTAGATAATTTTTTTGCGTGCTCCAAACTGTCGCCGACTTGCGGTACAATTAGATCTGTTATCTCAACATGAATTTTGGTCTTGTCTCTTATCTCTTTAAGTGAATCAAAGATTGGTTTTGGGTCTGGGATTCCAATGTATTTTCTTGTAAATTCTGGCTCTGCATTTCCCTTAAAGTCAACTGTGATGCAGTCCAAAAATTCTCCCATCATTTTTACAGTTTGTGGAGTGTCGTAACCATTTGAAACAAAGATGTTGAAGAGTCCTCTTTTTCTTGCGGCAATGCCACAATCACGCGCAAACTCGATGAAAATTGATGGCTCGTTGTAGGTATATGCAATTCCATCTGCTCCACAAGATACAGCAGATTCTGTTACCTGTTCTGGCGTCATGTCGGTTCCCTCTATTTTTCTTCGCTGGGAAATGTCGTGGTTCTGGCAATATTTGCAAAGCCAGTTACAACCAGTTGTTGCTATTGAAAATATCTTGGTTCCAGGATGATAATGAACTACTGGCTTTTTTTCTATTGGGTCAACGTTTCCCACAATTACTTTGCCATAAACGAAGAGCTCCAGTTTACCGCCAACGTTTCCCCTTACTCCACAAAGGCCTATCTGAGAATCTTTAATCTCGCAGTATCTAGCACATGCAGTACACTTTACCTTATCATCAGGTAACTTTTCATAAAGAATTGCTTCTTTGCTCAAAACTACTCTATTACGGTAATTTGTAATATAAAGAGAGCTCATCGTCTAAATATGTGAAAAACACCTCACAGATTAAATGAGCAAGCCCGGAAATCTTTGGCGCAAAATCCACGGCAAGATAACAAAAAGACCTACAAACTTTTCATGGTTGATTGAAAACAAGCTTGCAGGATGTGGAATGCCGACAAGCTTTGAGGAGATAAGCTGGATTCGAAATCAGGGCGTCAAATCAATCATAACAATGACAGAAGACGGTCTTCCTAATTCCTGGCTAGACGGAATGGAATACCTACATGTTCCAACAGAAGATCTAGCGGCACCAGACCTTGAAAAAATCGACAGTGCGGTTGACTACATCGATGAGCGAATCAAAGACAAAGAACCAGTAATGGTGCATTGTGCTGCCGGAATTGGAAGGACTGGAACCATTCTGGCAAGCTATTTGATCAAGTACCAAAAGATGACTGCAAAGGAAGCAATTGAAAAGGTAAGAAACGAAAGGCCCGGCTCCGTTCAGTCAGAGATGCAGGAAATGGCATTATCCATGTATGAAAAATATCTAAAGCACAAGTGACTAAATAAAAAATTATATTTATTCAGGAATTGAAGTTGTTTCTATCTTTCCGTCTACTAATTTGATAAACAGGAATCGATTGTCCTTGAAAATCAAGGTGACGCCGCCTTCCGTGTCTGGCTCTTCTACTTCAAGCACAGGTTGGCCCAAAAGTCCATCATATTTTGCCATGAGTCTTGTGGATTTTTTCTGTTTTATATCCTAATTGATTTTTATTTCAATTTCCTTTGAACTTAATTTGACATTGTCTGGTTCGGTGTAGTGATGCTTTTGCCAGGAAGCAAATACTTCGGCTCCAATCTTATGTTTTCCTGAACCAAGCTCAGATGCCTTAAAGGTCAGTTTTTCTTCAAAGTCAAAGAGCTCTTGTCGTACTTCGTCTTCTGTTAGTCTAATGATTGGCTCAAAGTTTTTTGCTACTTGGACCCAGACTCTTTTTTCCTTCATCGGGTTTACAAGTTTAGGATTACGCGTCCAAAAAAGTGAGGCCTTTCTGTAGGTATCGACTGTTTTTAGCTCATGTTTTCTAAATCCTCCCGAGGCTAGCTTTATTCCATATTTTAGCTTAAACAGGTTATCGTATTTGTTGTAAGATTCTGTCCAGTTTTTTTCATTAAATGCGTCTCTGAGTCCACCCTGAATTGAAAACTTTACTCCAATTGTAATTTCGTCGTCTTGTGAGTATTCTCCCTTGTCAGGAGTCAGGCTTATGTCTGAAAGTGTATTTTCGCTTCCCATAATGCACAATGATTTATATCCGCAATAAGTGGTTTTCCGACAGAATGAATGCCCAAATAATAAAGTCGTCCACAAAGGAGACAAGTATCTCGCTTAAGGGGTCTGACATTGGCACTTTGTACATAGTACAGCATGAACTGCTAAAGGATCAACAAGTTGACTTTGCAGGGGTAATTCTAAGACATCCACTTACAAACGAGTACTGGATGCGTGTAAATGCGAAGGGCAGCCCGATAAAGGAAATAATCAAGGCTACAGATTCGGCAATCGAATTTGCAGGTCAGATGAAACAACTTATTCATTCAAAATTCAAGGGTGTTTAGATGCAATTTTGCCCCAAGTGTGGCATACGACTAAAGAAAGGAATTTGTCAAAAATGCGGTTATACTGAAAGCGAAACAAAACAAGATACAAAAAAGAAATCGCAGGAACAGAAATCAGAATTAACGATTTTAGATGAAAATGATACCAAGCAAACTTTACCAACGATTACAATAGACTGTGAAAAATGCGGCCACACAGAAGCTGTCTGGTGGATGTTGCAAACAAGAAGTGCGGATGAACCAACAACGCAATTTTATCGTTGCATACAATGCAACCATACTTGGCGCAACTACGCATAACGTTTAACTGGAAGCTTTGAGACATTTCATTTAGCTTTGGTATTTTCAGCTAAAACAAGTGGATCAGATGAATGGAAGGCGATACTTTCAGCAATTTCCACACTTGTAGAAGAAGCAACCTTTGAAGCTACCGCAGAAGGAATTTCATTTAGAGGAATGGATCCATCGCATGTTGCATTAATTGATATTTCTTGGCCAAATTCTGCTTTTGAAAAATACGAATGTGACGGTGACATAAAATTTGGTGTAAGAATTGACGAATTTTCAAAATTAATCAAAAGATCAGACAAATCAGAAACAATTGAGATTAGTCTTTTAGACAATATGCTATTGATATCAATTGGAAAAAATAAACAGTACAAGATGAGGCTTATTGAGAGCTCTGCAACAGATACTCCGCTGCCAAAGATTCCATATGACACAAGGATTAGTTTGGCAACTGGTTTGTTTGATAAAATTCTTGGAGATGTCCAAGTTGTTTCCGATTATCTGACAGTAAAGACAAATGCCACAAAATCAGAATTTTCAGGCAAGGGCGATTCTGGAGAGGTGCTAATATTACTCCAAAAACAACAGGACGAATTGTCCGAAATTTCAGTGAAAGAGGAAAGCATCGGAACGTACAGCCTCGAATACCTAAATCCAATAGTAAAGGCGGTAGGCACAGCCTCAGGCTCGATTGTATGCGAGTATTCATCTGCCAAGCCGTTGCGTATAGAATTCAAGGTGGCAAACATGGGACGAATCCATTTTTACCTAGCGCCGCGAGTCGAAAGTTAAAAGCATTTAAGGTTTAGTTCCAAATGACATCTAGTTTGAGATTAGTAGTAAAGTTTGGCGGAACCTCGATTTCTACTGCAAAAAATATCAAAAGTGTTGCCAAGTTTATCCATTCACTTTCCAAAAAAAATCAAGTCGCAGTAGTCTGCTCTGCAGTAAATGACGTAACTGACCAGCTGCTCGATATTTCAGAATTCATACAAAAGGGAAATAAGGATTCTGCAAATTCCCTGATGCATAAAATAATTAAAGAGCACAAGCAGCTTGCAAAGGATTCTATTGCAAACCAAAAGATAAGAAAAAAGCTTTTTGAAAAACTTGATTCCAACATATTGGAGCTTGAGGGGCTGCTCCATGGAATGATACTTTTAGGCGAGATTACCCCAAGATCGCTTGACTATTTGATATCGTTTGGGGAAAGACTTTCAATTGAAATTGTTTCGCATGCATTATCTGATCTAAAGGGCAAGATAGTTACGCTGACAGGAAAGGATGTAGGAATTGTAACTGATTCTAATTTCGGTTCATCAAAACCACTCATGGATACAACAAGACTTAGAGTTTCAAAGACTTTGGAGCCATTACTTGAAAAGAAAATCATTCCTGTGATCGGAGGATTTGCAGGTGCGGATCAGCACGGACATATCACTACATTCGGTAGGGGCGGATCTGACTACACTGCAACGATTATTGCGTCATGCATCAAGGCAGATGAGATCTGGCTTATGAGTGACGTTGACGGATTGATGAGTGCAGATCCAAAGCTAGTCAAAAATGCAAAGGTGATACCGGAGGTTTCGTACGTTGAGGCAATGGAGATGGCACTTTTTGGAGCAAAGCAAATTCATCCCCGCTCATTTGAGCCTCTACTATCAAAGAAAATTCCAATGCGTATACGAAATACCTTCAATGTGGAAAATTCGGGAACTTTGGTTAGTGCCATGCCGGATGAGGCTACAAATAGGACAGTCAAATGTGTTAGTGCCATACGACATAATGGATTGATTGATGTCCGCGGCGGAAGTATGGTAGGCGCACCAGGCACTGCAGCTACAATATTTTCTCTTTTGGCAAAGGTAGGTGTGAACATAATGATGATTTCTCAGAGCCCATCAGAATCAAGCATTTCAATTGTGGTAAAGAAAAACGATCTTGACAGGGCAGTAAATACACTTGAGATGAATCTACTTGGCAAGGTCATAAAGAAAATTGATGTCACAATAGATGTGGCAATAATAGCATTAATTGGTTCTGGAATGCGAGGAATGGTAGGTGTTGCCTCTAAAGTGTTTGGAGCCGCTGCAAGAAACAAGGTAAATGTAATCATGATTGCGCAGGGTTCATCTGAGCTTAATTTGGCATTTGTTGTAAAGGATAATGATTGTGAATCGGTAGTAAGGGCATTACACGATGAGTTCAATCTTGCAAACAACAGTTAAAAAACTTAAAGATGTTAAGAATCTGGATTATTCGTGAATAAGATCATCATTCTTTTTGCAATTTTAATAGTTTCAGCAGTTGCAGTATCATTATCTGTTATTGATCAGCTTGCAGTTGCAGTACCGCAAACAAAGATCCAGTTTACAAAGACAAGCACCTCATCTCATGATCCTGGAATAGGACAGGAAGGATTTCAATTTGCTCTGCTCTTGTCTGCAAACCAGAACAGTTTGTATCATGGTTCCGTAACATACACATCAAGTGAGCCAGTTGAAATCATAGTACTGCATGATCTTGACAAGCAGGACGTAAACGGGCAAGCAACATGGAGTGTCGATGGAAATACCATTTACGGGATTTCTGTAATAGGACCTCCATCAAAGGCAGGCTCCTTTGACTTTACTGGTGCGGCACTTGGATTTAGGAGCAAAGTTCCATTTACTGTTACTGCAAGTGTTGATGGTTGGATAAGAGGGGAACCAACACA
>JAHEXS010000012.1 GCA_023252015.1 Candidatus Nitrosotenuis sp.
TCAGACTTGTCGTGTTAGTGTTTTCTGCTCCCGCTTGCGGTAATATCATTCTTATAGGCGTTGAAGGACTAAATATTGAGAATCCAAGAATGAAAAATAACAAAATTGCTGAGATTCTCACATTTTCATAAATAAAATACAATTATTTAACAAGTTACTACTACAGTACAGTGCGATCTAATTATTGTAGTGCAGTTACTATGATGGGCATTTTTTAGATCCAAATCCTTCCAGATGAGAGTTGTTGTAAAAGTTATTTTGGACAAGTTTGAATCTAGTGGGAACCAGTACCATTTTGGGCCATTTTAGACTCAGTTTATCCGTAAAACCAGATTATTTGTAAATCTGTATGTTGCCCTTTGTTAGAATACCACTCTGTGTATCCAAGCTCAGGAATTGCGATAGTTCCGGTGTGTAAAGAGTTAAAGATCACGTCGGTGGAATTATAGTCTGTGGTCTTTTCATCTTTTGTACAATAGAATTATGCCATTAGATTTTCCAGTTTGGTTTCTATTTCTTCAACTGTGATAGAAATTTGATCTTCCACCAACTCAATCCCTAAGTAATTCAGGGAAATGATTTCAGCACGGCAGAATAACTTACAAACCTATGATTTTTTGGCGCTACCTTTTTTTGTACATATTTAGGAACTGTTTTCCCATCCGCACCACTATAACCAAGCGGTTTTTCAATTAGTCCACCATAAAATGTGTATTTTAGAACTTCATCACTAGGACTGTAATAATTTGTGATTTTTTGTTTTACTGTTTTCTGCAGTATTCTGCCAAACTTTTTCGGATGAATATAATCTGCAGGAACAGATGCACCAAAAAAGTAAACAGATTCAACTATGTCACTTTTGCTTAGTTTTACAAGGGTATGGATTATTACCTCAGATCCCAAGGAATGACCCATTAATCGAATTTTCAAATGTGGTAATTTTTTCTTTATGTCAATTATGAATTTTGCAAGATTGGTACCATTCTTTTTTGCAATTATTCTTCCAATGTTTGTGGCTTTTTTCTCGCAAGACATGTACTGGATTCCCTTTGTGTTAGAGTCATAGCTAAACCCGACCACAGGATACTTGTACCCTAACTGTCGCAGTCTGTTTTGAGCAATTGAGAATTTTGCTAGTGCCCCAGACTTGTTGTTTCTAAGCCCATGAATCATTATTGTGATTTCAGGAACATCATCAAGTGTTTCAAAAAACTTTTTTGGATAAAGTAAATATGATTTGTTTTTTAGTTTCTTGCCAGACCCAAGATCATAGAATCCACGAGTGGATATTCTCGGAACTCTACTTTGTTTCAAATTTTTCTTTTCGCTTTTTGATGTCTTCTTCTTCGATTTTGGCAAAGACGGGCGTGATATCGCCCAGTTTATGAGACGAATTAACGGAGATTGTGGAAATTTCATCCCATTGTTTTTCTGACACCGTACCAGACAGTCCAATTTGCTGCCAAATTTTTTCAGCGGATTTTGGCAAAAACGGATACAGTGCTATTGCTATAGAACGGACTGCGTTTACTGACAAAAACACGCATGTGTTTGTGCCTGGCCCCTTCTTCCAAGGCTCTTTGTGCTGAAAGTACTGATTAAAGAAAGTAGAAAACTCCATTATCTTCTTCAGTGCGCGGTCAAGGTGATTTTGATTCATCAAATCAGATAATTCAGATGCAAGACCTAGGATTTTTGTCTCGGCGTCTCGGTCCTTGTCATCATAATCATCGGGCGAAGGAATCATTCCATCAAATGTCTTCTTTGTGAATCCCAGTGCGCGATTCACCAGATTTCCAAGGTTTCCAATCAATTCAGAATTAATTCTTACTGCAAAGTCATCCCAATCAAAGTTCAGATCGTCCTGCGAGTATGGATTTATCGAAACAAGATAGAATCGAAGATAGTCCGCAGGATAAAATTCTAAAAATTCCTTTAGGCCGATATACCAGTTTCTGCTCTTTGAGATCTTTTTTGATTGCAGCGTAAGATGTCCACGTGTTGGAATGTAGTCAGGCAGCTTGTACTCCTGGTCAATGCCAAGGCGCATTGCAGGCAAAAACAGATAGTGGTGATACACTATGTCCTTTCCAATAAAATGATAGATATCAGCAGAATTCCAAAATTCTTTTCCGTCAAGCCCCCTGTCGTTTAGGAATTTTACCGCAGTTGAGATATACGCCAGGTGATTATCAAACCACCCATAGAAAACCTTTGATTCATCACCTGGCACTGGCACACCCCATGATATATCACGAGTTATGTCCCAGTCAACTAATCCAGACGTAATCCAGTTTTGGACGTATTTTTTCACGTCTTTTTGTAGATTTTGGTTTTCATCAAGCCACTTGTATAATGCATCGCCAAAGTTTTTCAGCTTGAAAAAATAATGTGATGTCTTTTCCTTTACTGGGATGGCACCACAAATTGCACATTTTGGGTTTTCAATTTCCTCTGGAACGCGTCCGCATTTTTCACATAAATCAGAATACTGATCGGCTGCCTTGCAATATGGGCATGTTCCTGTAACATATCTATCAGGCAGGAATTTGTTGTCATTTTTGCAGTAAAACTGGATTATTTCAGACTCGTAAATGTGGCCATTTTTGACTAGTTTATTGAAAACATATCGGACAAAGTCGATATTTTCTTGTGAGCTAGTGCGATAAAAGAAATCAAATCCGATATCAAATGCGGTAAAATCATCATAATCGCGCTTGTTCCAGTGTGCAACGTATTCCTGTGGTGTTTTTTTCTCCTTTTCTGATTGAATCATGATTGGAGTGCCAAAGTCATCGGATGCGCAGATATAGTATGCCTCAACATCATTCATCTTGAGAAATCTAGTTGTCACGTCTGCCGGAAGATATGTAGATGCAACATGCCCCAGGTGAATCTCACCATTTGCGTATGGTAGTGCGCTTGTGATGATTGCTTTTTTTCTCAACGTTTAAAATTTTGTTACCGTATGTTAAGAATCTTTACCAGTTTTCTCTGTAGGCAATCTGCTTTTTGTTTAGCGAATCGATTTTGACATCAAATGCATCTAGTGCGTCAATTGCAATTTGCGTATCAATTTCACTTGGAACCGTGATCACTTTGTTTCCGATTTTTTTGTGGTTTTTGAGAATGTACAGGATAGATAGAATTTGGTTTGAAAAGGATTGCGCCATGACTTCTGGTGGATGACCCTCCGCTGCAACCAAGTTTGCCAGTCTCCCTTTGCCAATTAGATAAATTTTCTTGCCATTTTTCAGCACACATTCATCAAGGTTTGGTCTTACTTCCTTTGTGGATTTTGACTGGTTTAGTAAAAAATCACTGTCAATTTCAACATCAAAGTGTCCCACGTTTCCAACTATAGCACCACTCTTCATTGCAAGCAAGTGTTCTTTTCTAATAATATCAGTCATTCCAGTGCAAGTGACAAAAATGTCTCCAATTTTTGCTGCATCAGACATTGTCATTACCTCATATCCATCCATGTGTGCCTCCAGTGCCTTTACAGGATCAACCTCGGTTACTATTACCTTTGAGCCCATGCCGCGGCATCTTTCCGCTACTCCCCTTCCAACCCAGCCATATCCTGCAACTACAACTCGTTTTGATGCAAAAAGCAAATTCATTGCACGCAGGTATCCATCGATTGTGGATTGGCCAGTACCATATCTATTATCAAACATGTGTTTTGTGTATGCTTCGTTTACGACAATAACTGGATATCGCAGTTTTCTTTTCTTTTCTATTGCCTTTATTCTTGTGACACCCGCAGTTGTCTCTTCGGTTGCGCCAAGAATTTTCATTGTTTTGTATCTTTTATCAAAATGAGCCTTTACGTTCATGTCTGCACCGTCATCACATAGGATGATTGGTTTATGATCCAGTACTTGGTCAATGCACCAGCCATATTCTTGCGTGGTTTCGTTGCCCCAAGCATAGATGTTAATTTCCTTTGATGCTAAAAATGCCGCGATGTCATCTTGAGTGGTGAGTGGATTTCCAGCACATGCAACAACATTTGCCCCAAGTTCTTTTGCACCCATCAATAGAACAGATGTTTCCTTTGTGATGTGAAGGCAAAATCCAATTGTAAGCCCCTTTAGTGGTTGCGATTTCTTTAATCGGTTAATAGTGTTATTCAGAATTTGCATGTGATCCCTTGCCCATTCGTAGGAAAGTTTTCCTTGCTCTGCCAATTTTGGATTCTTTACTTTACTCAACACGATACCGCAAGATCCAGTACTAAAAAATCTTATCATATGTTTTCGGGCAAAGACTTGAACCTGTCCCCAGCATTAGCATTCAGTAATCTAAGTGAACTACCACTCGTTAAAGCCTATGGCTTCCTGCTTCCTTGACCTCTGCAAGATCTCTATAGGCGTTACTTCCCGCAGTTCCTGCGGTAGTTTGATTCTAAATATATCCAGTCCTTTTTTCAAAATGTTGATTGCGGCATTATGATCCCTGTCTAGGACTAGTCCACATCTGTCGCATCTGTGAGTCCTGACTGCGAGCGGTTTTGGCACCATGTTTTCACACCTTGAACAATTTATGGTGGTGTTTTTTGCAATGATTGTTTTAAAGTATTTTTTGTCTAAACCATTCTGGTTGAACCAATGTCTACCTTCGATTTACAGCTTGCTCATCCAAACCCTAAAGAGTTCAGGTTTTCCCGCTCGCATTTATAACTACCAACGATTGACTTGGAATTATGGTCTGGAAAAAAGTAGCCGAAAAGGGAAGCATTGCAAGCGGCAAGGGAAAAGAGTTCGAAATAGACGAGAAAAAAATTGCAGTTTTCAATCAGGACGGCTATCACGGAATTGACTCAATCTGCGTACATCAGGATGCATCAATTGCAACAGGAACACTTGAAGGAGACATAGTAGAATGCCCACTACACTTTTGGCACTACAACATCAAGACTGGTGAACTAAAGGATTATCTCAAGGGAGTCAAGCTTCAAACTTACAAAGTTGAGGCAAGAAACGACGGAATCTATATCGACATTTAGCCAATACAATTTTTAAGCAATATTTCAAACAGAATTCAGTGAATCAGCAAATTCTAGACGAGATAATCAACCAAGACTATGCCAAAATTCAAAATAATATAGAATCGTTTCTTACAGAAAGTATCTCAAAGTCAGGCACAAGAGGTTTGGTTTTTGGCCTAAGCGGAGGAATAGATTCTGCAGTAATTGCACACATTTGCGCAAAATCATTGAAGGGAAAAACACTTGCGCTGATAATGCCAGACAGTCGGGTTTCACCAAAGGAGGAAACCGAGGACGCACTGCACATAGTTGACAAACTTGGACTAGACTACAAGATAATTGACATCAGTTTGATTCATTCACAGTTTGCAAATATTTTGGAACCTGAAGAAAAATCACTTGGGAATCTCCGTGCAAGAATTCGTGCCACACTTTTGTATTATCATGCAAATTTGAAAAACTATCTAGTCATAGGATCAAGTGACAAATCAGAGCAGCTGATCGGGTACTTTACAAAGTTCGGAGACGGCAGTGCAGATATTTTGCCAATCGTGTCACTATACAAAACTCAGATTAGGGGTCTGGCAAAACATTTAGGAGTAAAAGAATCAATCATACAAAAAAAGAGCAGCCCTCACCTGTGGAAGGACCACATTGCAGAAGAGGAAATTGGTGCATCGTACGAGGAAATCGACACTGTCCTGTACTGCATGGCAGACAAAAACATGCCACTTGATGACATCCATACGACAACACAAATCAACAAGGACAAAATCGAAAAAATCTATCAGTTATACAAAAAAAGTGAACACAAGAGAATAATGCCATCGAGATTATGAGGTTAGTGAAAAATGAGAATTCTTGATACGCTGAGCACAAAGGAACAAGAAATTTTAGCAAAAAATATTCGAATTTATCTTTGCGGCGTTACTGTATATGATGAATCCCACATTGGCCATGCACGAACCATAATAGTATTTGATGCGCTTAGGCGATACTTGGAATCAAGAGGGTGTTCTGTAAATTTTGTCCAAAATTTCACAGATGTAGATGACAAGATAATCAACCGTGCAAACACAGAAGGAGTATCAGCGCTTGAAATCAGCACCAGATACATTGACCATTATTTTGAGGATTTTGACAGACTGAACATCAAGCGGGCAACCACCTACCCAAAGGCAACTGAGCACATATCAGACATGATAAAACTAGTACAGAATTTGGTTGATTTGGGATTTGCATATGTTTCAAAGAACGGAGTATACTATAGCGTATCAAAGTTTTCAGAATATGGCAAGCTCTCAAAAAAGAAGACAGATGATTTGATATCGGGGACAAGAATAGGAATCGATGAGACAAAAAACGATCCGCTTGACTTTGCATTGTGGAAATTTGCAGATTCTGAACCAATGTGGCCCAGCCCCTGGGGCAACGGCAGGCCTGGCTGGCACATAGAATGCTCTGCAATGAGCCTCAGATATTTAGGCGAAGAATTTGAAATTCACGGAGGTGGAAGAGATTTGATCTTCCCACATCATGAAAACGAAATAGCGCAATCAGAGGCATTTACAAAAAAACCACTCGCAAAAACATGGATGCATGTAGGAATGGTGACAATTGGTGGAGAAAAAATGTCAAAGTCACTTGGGAATATAAAATCAGTAAGATATGTTTTAGAAAACTGGGGCCCAAATGTGATTCGACTCTTTTGCCTCTCAGGGCATTATTCAAAGCCAATTGATTATTCAGAGGATCTCCTAAAGGAAAACCTCATCAAGTGGCGCCAAGTTGAGACTGCCTATTATGAGATGACAATGGCAGACGGTACAGGAGATACTTCAGAAATCTCAAGTATTGTCCATGAATGCGGTCAGGAATTTGATTCTGCACTAGAGAACGACTTTAACACGTCTTTGGCAGTTAGCGCCTTTTTTAAGCTAGTCAAGGGAATAAACCGCATAGCAGCATCAGAATCCATGACAACATCAATTGCAGGTGTGGGCTTGCCAGAATTTGAAAGGATGTCAGATATTCTTGGATTATCAGTACAAAAGGTAACGGAGCAAGAAAAGCAGTCAATTACGGATTTGCTTAAAAAACGTGAAGCGTTGCGTGATCAAAAGCAATACCAAGAGGCAGACAAAATTCGTGATCAAATTTCACAGATGAACATTGTTCTTTTGGATCACAAGAACAAAACAATCTGGATGAAAAAAGAAAAAATCCTATTAGACGCTAGTTAGATTTTTTTGTCGATGCAGAAACCAGGGATATTACATCACGATCTCGCAGCTGGTACGTTGTCGGAAGGCGCAAATTATATCGAATGTCCTTTGCATAAAGCAGCCCCTTGGTAAGATCACTGTGAATTTCCTTGGCAAGGTCTGCAACTGTCGCACCGTCCTTTAACAAAATCAAGTCAGGCAAAACTCTGCCCTTTCTGTCTGAGAGTCTTTCCTCATCAGCCACAGGATAGATTGCATTCATTTTTAATAATTTGAATACGGTGACATTGATTGCAAACTGGACTCCGGTTCTCATGTATTCGCCCATGATTTCCTTTGTGATAAAATCAAGTGCGTTTTTTTGCTTCTGGCTAAGCTCATCCGGCTTTACTATGTTGAACTGCTCAGAGCCAGGAGAATATTTTATGAGCCCCTTTTGTTCTGCGCGTCGCAGTGATAGTTCACTGTCAGCGCTAGCAGGTACCACTATGATATCATTATAGCGCTCTCGTAACCGCGCAAAATTCTTGTCTGCCCCCTCAACATCTATTTTGTTTGCAACGATTAGGGAGGGTTTCGATATCTTACGCAGAATTGTCACAAGTTTTTTGCTTTCCTGAAAGTTGATATCATCAAACTCCTTATCCTCGATTCCCGCTGCGCGCAATGCCTCCTTTACATGTGAATTATGCACGCCTATTCCACGATACAAATCAGCAATTGCCACAATTTTGTCAGTTCCAGTGTGAGTTATCTTTGAGACCTTGTCACGGTTTCCCTCAAGGATTTTCAGGTACCACATGATTAGCTCCTCTTCAATATCCGCAAAGTCAGATATTGGATCCCCAGTTCCAGCTTCCGATATTTTACCTGAAGAGTCGATTCCCCCAGATACGTCAACCACGTGGAGTAGCGCATCTGCCTGTGCAGCAACTGAAAGAAACTGGTTACCGAGTCCCTTTCCCTGCCACGCGTCCTTGATCAATCCCGGAAGATCAATTAGTTCAATTGGAATGTATCGCCATCCGTCAACACATTTTGAATTCTTTGGATTGTCAAAAACGTTGAATTCGGGGTGAACACATAATGAAATTGCATTAGTAAGGCTCGACTCGGGTTTTTTTGTCGTAAACGGATAAGTGGAAATTTCAGATGATGAAAGTGTAGCAGAGTTGAAAAAGGTCGTCTTGCCAGTATTTGTCTTGCCGATAATTCCAATTTTTATTGGCACAGATACAAATTGTGTTTTTAGCTATTTATCTCTGCCTAGTGGGTGTGATCGTTTTGCGGTCTTTGTTTGAGTTTTTCGCAAGTGTTTTTCAGTTCATCGATTGACCAAGAGATTTCATCTAGTTCCTCTTTTGTTAGTTCGCCGTCCCACTTGTCAAGCGTTATCTTTGATATTTGACATGCATGATACAAAACATTCCAGTATGGGTGATGCTCAGCAGTAGTACATGCAAGTTCAGAAACATCATCCAGACCGCTTTGTGCTCGTGCAAGGGAACTCATCTGCTCCCCAAAAAGACGCACTATGTTTGATTCAAGATCAGACTGAGTTTTTATCATGAGATTTTTTTTCTCGTATGATTTGATTAATTCCTGTAATGATTTGAAAAAATCATCAAAAGTTGCGTCAGCCATTAGAACAACCGCTGGTGCTCAGCAAGCATACATCGGTTGAATATGATTTTGATTCCTGCCTTTTCTGCAAGCGCCTCTGCCTCAGGATTGTGAATTCCCTCCTGGAGCCAGATCACTTTTGGTTTCTTTTTTATCGCTTCCTGTACTACTGGAAGGACTTGATCCGACGGTCTAAACACATCAACAATGTCAATTTGCTGATCAACATCTTGCAAAGAGGAATAGCATTTTTTCTCCAGTATTTCATCCGCAGTTGGGTTTACAGGCATTATGTTATATCCTTGAGTTTGCAAGTATTTTGGCACATAATGTGCGGCCTTTTCGGCATTTTTTGACATTCCAACCACGGCTACGTTCTTGAGTGAGAGAATTTGTTTTATTTCGTCGTCTGTGTGCGAGTCTACTTCCATGATACAGGTGTACACAAAACAGAATATGTTTTTTACTTATACAGTGAGATCATCGAATAAATCTGGCTGATAAATCGTAGGTAGCAATACAATAACCATCGTCACGAATCTGATGAATCCATAATACATGCGTATCAGAGGTAGGCAAAGTGGAATAATATCGTTGTATGGATATGAATTTCTTGTTACCGTGTAAAACCAAAACAGGATCAAGTTCAGACAGATTACCGCAAGTGCTGCTGGAACGCACGCCTGCAGAGATCAGAATCTAGGCCATTGAAGTAGGAAGGGCCACGGGACTTGTCCAGTAGGCTCACCGCAAAATTCTTTATAGTGACAGCATCAATAGACGTTGTGGAAGAGGAACCAAAAGACATAATCGTCTTGGGCGCAATCAAAAAGGGTGCCAAAAAGTTTGACAAAATAAAAAACAAGACGGGAATTGAGCCAGAAGAGCTAAACAAAATTTTAGAAAAACTTGAAGAACGAGGCATGATTAGAGTTGATAAGAAAAAAGGGTTCTTTGGCGGAGAAAAAATCGAGATGCAAATAACAGACAAGGGCTCAAATGAGTTAGAGCACAGAATTCATGAGATGCAACAAAACTGGGAACAAATGGTCCAGTTGTACAAATCAGGCGACAAGAAAAAGCTGGAAGGGTTCATGGAATCCAACAAGTCGATGCTGCCAATGATGATGTTCTTTGGAATAATGGACATGATGATGTTTTCAACAATGTTTTCAATGATGGGCTCACAAATGCACGACTATGTTCCGCAAGACCAGATTCCCCCAGGGGCAGAAAACCAGCCAGGTGATGTCGGAGGCGACATGGGTGGAGATTCAGGTGGCGACATGGGTGGAGATTCAGGTGGCGGATATGACATCGATATCGGCTTTTAGGTTTCCAAAAACCATACAAAATCAGCGGGTTTTTTAAAAATTTTAAATCATCCCAGAATCCAAGTTTCATTGTTTTATGTCATATACAGCTCATGAAAACGTCGGACTGATCAAGGTACTACAGTTTCTCAAAGCACATCATTCAGAATATCTCTCAGGTGAAGACCTAAGCGAGGTACTAAAGATAAGCAGAGTTGCAGTCTGGAAGCACATAAAAAAGATCCAAGCACTTGGATACGAGATAGAATCAAAACAAAACCTCGGATACAGGCTCACAAAAATGACCGACTTGATGCTACCTTGGGAAATAACAGACGGCCTTAAAACAAAAAACATTGGAAGAAAAATATATTATTTTGATACGATAGATTCAACACAAAGTTTTGCATCAACAATAGCAAACAACAAAGCAGAAGATGGAACAGTCATCATATCTGAAACGCAGGATTCCGGAAAGGGAAGGCTTGGGCGCAATTGGGTTTCACCAAGGGGCGGGATTTGGCTTTCAGTGATATTGCACCCAAGGTTCGATGTTGCAAAGATTACCCTAGTCCCCCTGGTTGCGTCAATTGCATTATCAGCGGCAATTCAAAAAACATTGGATGTGAAAACTGAGCTAAAGTGGCCAAACGATGTTACTTTGAGGGGGAAAAAAATTGCAGGAATGATTATCGATGCGTCAATTGAGTCAAGCAGCATAGAGAGTATGATTCTAGGTGTCGGAATAAACTTCAGAGTAAATCCAGCCGAGATTGAAAAAAAGATAAAGAAAAAAGAAAATTTTTATGGAGTGGCAACACTTGTGAGTCAAAATAACAAGATAAAGCCTGCAAAGCTTGTGCAGGCGTTTTTGGAAGAATTTGAGAAAATTCTAAATTTGCTAAGAGATGGCAAAATAAACAAGATAATTAAAGAATGGACTGCAAATTCCTCAACCATAGGTAAATCAATCACGGTATCAACGTCAAATGGAAAAATAACAGGTAGGGCGATAAAACTCGACACCGATGGCGGTTTGATAGTAATGCAAAAATCAAAACCCCTCAAGATTATGGTAGGCGATATTTCCTACTAGTTATTTTTTGGATTTTTTTACGCGTGTCTTTTTTCCAGTCTTTTGGGATTCTTGCTCGTCTATTATTGACGCCTCGGTCTTGATGATGTCCTTTAGATCCACTTGGATTGAGAGGAGTGTTGATACAATTTGCTCAAGTTGCCTCGTATAGTCATCATATACTGCGTTTAGTGCAGTCTTTTTTTCGTCAGACTTCATCAGATATTCGTTTAAGCGAAGTGCGTTTGTAGTGTTAATCATTTCAGGCATAATTGGTTCTGGGGAGCCAAGTTGCGATATTTCGTCTTGAATCTGTTGGATTCTCATCTTTAGGTCATTCAAATTATTACCAAGACCAGGCATATACCAATTGTCATGAAAATATGCATTATAATCATTTTTGTGGCTTTTATGTTCAGTGTTCACGTAATTCCGATTTTTGCAGATGAGAAATACGATATGGCAAACGCAATGTATGTGGACGCTGCAAAATACTTTGCAAAAGGTCAATACAAGGAGTCAATATCGATATACGACAAGATACTTCAAAGATATCCAGACAATACGGCGGTTCTAAAAATGAAAGGTGTTGCCGAAAGCAATCTAGGTTACCATCAAAAATCACTAATCGACTTTTACAAAGTATATCAGAAAAACCCAAAGGACGTAGTTTCATTACTTGGCTTGGGTGTTGGGTTTGGTAATTTTGGCGAATATCAGGAGGCAAAAAAATACTTTGATTCTGCATACAGCCTTTATCCAAATTATACTGTTGCAAAAAACTATAAAGAATTTGCAGACAAGACAATCAAAAAATACCCGTACAAGCCAACTGCAAAACCAAAAGAAACCGGAAAGACAGATGCAAAAACCTTTGAGGGCTACGTCAGCAAGGTTTCCGCAACAGTGACAAAGGAAAAACGCTACATCGAGTATCCAAATCCAAGCTTTGACGTCATCAAAAAATTTCTCCGGGATTATGAAAAATGGAACTTTGAGCAGCAGATAAAGGCAGGCTCAAGCGGATTCCCAAATCCAAAAATAACCCAGGATAACGACACGTTTGTTTTAAACTACAAAGTCTACGTAAACAGGCAGCCAACTGGCTTGCCGCTAGATCATGTAGGTACGTTAAACAATTCCACACAATACTGGGAATCTCAAACCTTCAGTTCAAACAAAGGAAAGGCAGTAGTCAAATTCTCATACACAGACACAAAGGCAGATGCAAACATTTGGGTCACTTGGACTGTACGAAAACTAGGAGAGGGAGTCTTGGGTCATGCGCACATAGGAAAGGGAGTAGTTGAGGTCGCACTAGGCGATTACAACTGCGATGGGAGTTTTCAGCTGTATGATGTGAATAGCGTCGAGAAGATAATGCGGCATGAACTTGGCCACACGGTAGGACTTGGTCATTCAAACTACACAGATAGCATCATGTATCCAACCATGAAGCCAAAATACGCGTACTGTCTACTGAACTAAGCTGTCGTTTCGAATCTCTTCTACCAACGTTTTTGTCTTTGTTGCAGCCTGTGCAATCATCTCAAAGTATGCTTTTGTTTCTTCATCCAAAAACTTGCCAAGTCTTTTTGAGAGAATTTCGTTTGCATTTGAGATTACGCAAATTGGATCCACAAGATCATTTACCAAGTCGGTTTTTCTTTTTTGGTAGAGGTTACGCCTTGCGGATGCAGCGTTGCTAGTCCTTGACAAGTTTTCACAATGAATTCCCTTGTATCCCATCATTGTTTCTTCACTCTTTTTACTCTCTGCGGCACTACAACTTCGATTGTTTTTGATTTGTCCCACAAAAGCGTACAAAGACTGTACATGTTGTTTACCATCTCAATGGAATTTGTATGCATTACAGAATCACCCTCGTCGTTTAAGTCCATGGATCCGTTTAGTGAGCCAGACATTATCAGTTGCTTGTTTTCCTCTACGACCATTCTGCTCTTTGATGGAAGTTTTCCAAGTCTAATCTCAGACGGGTTTAGTCTGCTGATAAATGACAGTTCTTTTTCACTTGCAACTTCGGTTAGAATTCTAACTTTAACTCCGTTTTCTTTTAGCATCTGGATTCTCTCCGGAATCATCGTGTGGTACATTCTCATCAGGTCTTCTTGCGGTGCAACAATATACACAACTCCTGATGCCTTTTGCAGAATCTTGCCAATTCTTGAATAGATGTTTGAGCGTCCCTGAATTATCATAAAGGACGATATCTCCTGCATGTCACAGTTGTGTACAATTTCACTAATGTCCTGAGATATTTTCGTCGACAAGCTCTTCATTGTCACGATTTCATCCTGCTTTCGCTCAAGGATGGTACTTAATGCTTCAATTGGTTCTATTGCTGAGCACAGTGTTGGATTTGAGAACGTGGTCGATACGACGCCCAAGTTTCTAAGCTTGCTCAAAGAGCGATACGTCTTGCCCCTATCAATGCCAAGCCTTGACGAAAGAGTTCCAACGGCTACGGGACCGGTTTGGAGCAGTCCCATGTAGACTTTGGAGTCAATGTCTTCAAAACCAAAGTATGCCAGTGATTCAATAATTTGTTGTTGATTCATCATAATCCCCGAATCTCAGATTAATGAATAAAATAATAGATATTGTTTGTTCAGAATAGACAGACAGCCACCTAATACACATTCAGATCGCACTCCAATTTCCTGAAAGTTATATAATCAGCGTTTTCAAAAGTTAATTGATTTGGAAATTATTATAGAACCGTGGAAAAAGCTCATCATTCACGAAGTAATAGAGTACAATTTTGATGACTGGGTAACGCAGATTGCCTTTGGAAGTAAAACTGCCGGCGGCGCAATTCCAACCATAAACTGGGTCAACGGAGTTGTTTTTCAGTCATTTAATTTTCCAGACACAAACATAATAGTTGAAGAAAAGATCAAAGGAGTGCTCCACTGGTCGTCCGTTATGTTTGCAGTCAAGGAAAAATATGAAAAACAAATCATAAAGGACAACGCTACAATAAATTTAGTGGATGTCAGTGTCAATGAAATTTTCAAAGAGCTTTCAGAACAACTAAAAATTCACTCAAAATACGCAAAAAATTAGTTCAGCCACATTTACATTTTGAGTACAGAGCAATTTCTGTAATTCAATTATAATGATCGTAAAAAAATATTTGAAAATAAATACAGAGATTACTTGAACTGGTTTGGTGCCTGTTTTTTGTTTTAATTCTATGTAATGAGAATGAGAGTTAGCTTAACCTACATACAAACAATCATAGAAATTAAACAGAACCCATAATAAGCAAAAGCACGTAACCATACCCGTAATGTCCTCGTCATCACAAATCAGATGTCCCTCGTGCGCAAAAAACACGATGCAGACAGACGTAACTACTGGCGAGATGTTTTGCCGAAACTGTGGTTATGTAGTGGCAGAAAAGATCGAAGAGTCAGGTCCAGAGTGGAGAGCATTTTCAAATGACGAGTCAGACCGAAGCCGCGTTGGTGCCGGAACGTCGCTCACCATGCATGACATGGGTTTATCGACAGTGATTGGAGCAGCAGACAAGGATGCAACTGGAAAACCACTTTCCGCATCAATGAAGAGTTCTATTGAAAGACTTCGAACGTGGGACAGCAGAACCCAGACTCATTCATCAGCAGATAGAAACCTAAGGCAGGCCCTAAGTGAGCTTGATAAAATGAAGGACAAGATGGCCCTTGCAGAATCAGTTGTTGAAAAAGCAGCTTACATCTACAGAAAGGCGATGGAGAAGAAACTCGTAAGAGGTAGATCCATTCACGGGCTAATTGCAGCGTGCCTTTATGCAGCATGTAGAAATACGGAAACTCCAAGAACGCTTGACGATGTAGCCGAAAGTATCAACATACGAAGAAAGGACGTTGCCAGATGCTACAGATTGATCTACAAAGAGCTTGATCTCAAAATGCCGGTAGCAGACCCAACAAAGGGAATTTCAAGAATTGCAAGCACTGCAAACCTAAGCGAGAAGACAAAACGCAGGGCAATGGAGATACTAAACAAGGCAAAAAAAATTGGAATGGTCGCAGGAAAGGACCCAATGGGAATCGCAGCCGCGGCACTATATTTGGCATGTATTTCAAACGGCGAGATCAGATCACAAAAAGACATCTCGATTGCAGCCGGAGTTACAGAAGTCACAATTAGAAATAGATGTGTCGGACTCAAAACATTGCTGGAGTAGTAACTATTCCAAATTTTATTGTGTTAAAATTTAAGGGGGATATACAGAGCAAAAATATGTCAGAAGATATCAAATGGTCAGACTGGCTTGATTTCAATCAAGAACAAATTGAAAAGACTCCCGAATCGCCAGGCGTTTACATGATGCATGCGGCAATGAAAATTTTGCACATTGGAAGCACAGACAATCTTAAGAAAAGCATCACAGAGTCATTATCTGCAAATTGCGTTTGCGATGCAAAAAGATTTCGTTATTTTGCAACTCCATCACATAATGAAGTCAAGGAGAGAGTACTTGATGAGTACAAGAAAAAACACGACGGCAAGATGCCATTGTGCATGTAGCATATCAAAAAACAACTAGCACAAAACCAGTGGTGATTTTGTACAGATTTGACATATACATTGTTTGTATTATTTACACATACATAAGAATAGTAACTATTTTACTAATACAAAATTAGGTCTGTTGGACCAGTGCCATAATTATCTCCCCTTGCCAGACCAATGGTATCCCCAGGTCCTTCAGTACCAACTTAAAAATTACATTCCCATCTTTGGGTATGAC
>JAHEXS010000082.1 GCA_023252015.1 Candidatus Nitrosotenuis sp.
GATCCGCCTGCCGCTAGGATCTCAATGTATGTTTTCTCAAAGTCGCGCCCCTCCTTTTTGTATCTTTGGAACAATGACAACGACAAGAGGTTCCCAAATGAATACGCATAGCAGTAAAAGGGAGTGTGGAAAAAGTGCGGAATGCAGCTCCACTCTACTCCAAAATCATCTGATATGTCTATCGAGTTTCCAAACTGGGTCTTGAGGTTGGCAGAATATGTCTTTGATAATTCGTCTACGGTGGTCCCACCTGCAATTTGTTTGTGCGCCGACATTTCAAATATTGTAAAGAATGCCTGCCTCATTATTGTGGCATAGAGGTCGTCTATTTTTTCTGACAGTACGATGATTTTTTCATTATCATTCATTTGGTCTGATATGTTATCGTATAGCAGCAGCTCTGAAAACGTGGACGCTGTTTCTGCAAGTGGCAACGGTGCTTCTGATACAAGTATTGACTGGCCGGATGCTGCCTGGCTGTGAACTGCATGTCCCAATTCATGTGCAAGTGTAAAGACATCGCGTGCACGCCCCGTATAATTTACAAGAACGTATGGTGTGATTTTTGGGGTTACAGTACTGCAAAATGCCCCATCTCTTTTTCCAAGTCTGACCTCAGAATCAATGTGGTTTTCTTTGAAAACCCTGTCTGCATACTGGGAGAGCCTTGGGCTGAACTTTTCAAGTGAATTCAAAACCAGTTTGGTTGCGCTTTCATAAGAATATCTTTTCTCCTTGATGTTTCTTGTACTTGGCGCATACAGGTCATATCGCCTAAGTTTTTTTAGTCCAAGCATCTTTGCCTTGTACGCAAAAAACTCGTAAAACACATCTGAATTTTTCTTGCAAACGCCAAGCAAACTGTTAATTGTTTTATCATCCACATCATTTCCGATGTTTCGAATAGAAATCGGTGATGAATAACCTCTGATTTCGATTCCCTCATCCTTCCAGTTTAGTGTTAGATTTTGGTAAATTTCCCCAAGAACACCCTTGTTTTGTGTGTATTTTGTAAGCAGGGTCTTGTATGCAATCTCTCTTGTTTTTGAATTATTACTTCTTACAAGAACTGTCAGTTCCTCACGTGTCATCCTTTTCTTTTTGCCATTTACTGGAATGATGTACTCAAAGGCGTTTGTTATTTTGTCATACAGTTTCACAAGTGCAGTAGAGCCTGTAACATCAAGTGTGTTGATTATTTTTTCCTCCGGCTCTGACAGTGAGTATTTTGCCAAGAGTCTTTTGTGCCTTAGGTATTCTCTGAGATTTCCACTGTCTTTTATTAGACGCAACGCATTTTTTTCATCGATTTTTCTTTTCCACCACAAGTCAAAAAACAGAGTTTTATTGTCTGTCTCCGAGCTAAGCTTTGCCATTTTTGTGACAAGTGATGTCGCCTCATCCGACTGGGTGTCTGATGCGTATAGCAGTGATGCATAACCGCCAAGAACGCTTGCGTCTTCTGATATGCCTTCGATGTTTTTTATTATTCCAAGAAAGTTCTTTGATGACATGTTTGGGTTTAGTGACTTTTTTAATTTCTCAAATTTTTTTACCTTGCCTTCTAAAAGCGAGATCTGTTTTGCAAACTTTGGGCTTTTGTGATCGGATGTTAGATCAGACAGTTTCCATTTTTCCTGCTTGTACATGTGATTCTTTGCTCGTTTTCCTCTATATGACTAATTCTAACGCCTAAATAGTACTGAGTATTTTTCCCAAATTGGACCGGTTGTCTAGTGGTTAGGATGACGCACTCACACTGCGTATGGATGAAAATCCCGCAAAGGTCATGGGTTCAAATCCCATTCGGTCCATTTACTCTCAACACACTTGGCTACAAGGCTAGTAAGAGGGGAGTTCCAAGTTTTGTTATCGCGGCACATTCTGCCGTTGGTTTGGGCAAAATAATTGTACAACCATTCAATATTGCAACAAATCGTGTAGGAACTGTAACCCCACATACTAATTGCGATTGTGCATTTGTCGTTACAAATAGTGCACTATGATGGATTTGTGCTCTTGAAAAAATGAACACTCGATCCTACTACTTTAATCATAATAGTAACTGCAGATATCAGGCCAGAAACACAAAACAAACTCGAGAACTTTGCAGTATCTATAGTCATTCCAAAGCCTTTTGATTCTAGTAAGGTGTCTGTCTAGTCGAAAACCTGATCACACACAAGCAGCTTGAAAATGTCTAAAGCGGGTATTTCCAAATCTGGTTTCAAGTAATATTTGCAAAATGTCTAAAATATATATTTCCAAGTCTGGGAGCTCAGACTTAAAAACCCACGACACATCCCAGTATCAATGGTGATTCGGGGTTCGGTATGAAAACTGAAACATCGTGGTAAAACATGTTAAGAAGAACAAATCCGAAAATTGGATTGGATAAATATTGGAGCATCCTGTGGACAGAAAAATATGAAAAATTAAGAAACACTAAGTTCATTGCATTTGTTTTACTTGCCAACATAACTCTGATGGTTTCTACAAAACTCTACGATCCTGGTTCGTCAAAAACATTTGGCAACCTTTACTTTATTATCGTGCCATCTCTTTTTGCAGCACTTTCAATATTTCTGGCAATAAAGGCGCCGCTTCGGGAACGAAAGTTACTTTGTATTTTTGCAGCATTTGCCATTTTTAGGGCAATAGCCGAGATAACATGGATTGTCTATGAAAGCGTATTACATGTAGACACGTTTCCGTCAATCGCTGATTTCTTTTGGCTAGTGGGTTATGTCTTCATTTCGATTTTCCTGTTCCAGTATCTCAAACCGGTAAGGGATTCTGCATCAAAACCAGTCAAAATAATCGCAACTGTGGTGACAATGGTGTACTTGATGCCAACTGGCCTGTCAGTGTACACGCTAAGTCCAGACTCGAACTATTTTGAATTTCTAGTATCGATTGCATATCCAATAGGAGATGCGGTGTTTTTGTGGCAAGTAGTGGTAGGCCTGACACTACTTTTCAATAAAAAACACAACTCGTTCTTGTTGTTATTGATGGGAGGCGTTATTGGATTCATCGTATCTGATACTTTGTTTGTATTTATGACTGATTCTTATGAGGTTGGAAGCCTAATTGATATGGGTTGGATGGTAGGGTACACGCTGTTTGTGTTTTCTGCTCTTAGCTATAAGCCATTATTAGAAAACAACGGTCAAACACATCCTGTTTTTGCTAAAAAGGCAAACGGCATCAACTTTGAAACAATGATCAAGTTTGTCATTCCAATGATAACGATCACAATTGTTTTTGTTGCAGGTGCAGTAATTGTTAGTCATTACCTTTTGTCTGCAGAAGATGGTGACGATATGGATGTATTTTACAACTTTGTATGTCTTCCATTAATAATTAGTGTCTTTATCGCAATTATATTTATCCAAAACAAAAACCTGCTCAAATTCGTCAAGATGAGAACAACTGAACTAGAAAAGGAACGAGACCGACTACAAGCAGAAGTTGATGAAAAAGTCGCCAAACTGATAAAGGTTGAGAGACTCTCTGCAATAGGCGAGCTTTCCTCACGCATTGCACACGACCTAAGAAATCCACTGACAATAATAAAGTCTGGATTTGAAATAATACAGCTAAAAAATCCCACCTTTACAAAAGAAACCCAAGGTATTTTGACACGAATAGATAGGGCACTGGTTAGAGTGAGCCATCAAATAGACGACGTTTTGGACTATGTTTCCCCAAAGCCATTGTTTTTGGAATCCATTCTTTTATCTGAATTATTACAGTTGTCAGTAGATAGGGTGGCAATACCTGACGGAACGAGCATAACTTTACCAAAAAATGATTTTGAGTTCAAGTGCGACCCTTTCAAGATGGAAATCGTGTTAGTTAATCTAATTACAAATGCAATTCAGGCCATGAACAACAAAGGCCAGGTATTCATACGTGGTTCGGCAAATAAAAAAGAAATTCTTTTACAAGTAGAAGATACCGGTCCTGGAATTCCACCAGACTTGATTAACAAGGTCTTTGATCCATTATTCACTACAAGGCTTATCGGGACCGGTCTTGGGCTACCAAGCTGCAAGACCATAATAGAAAAACATGGTGGAAGCATTTCAATCAATAGTGCAGTTGGAAAGGGAGCCACGTTTTCAATAATGATTCCAAAGATCGACTAGCCGCATTTACATAAGACCTGCAATGAAAATTTTGAGACGTGAACAGATAGCACTCCTATAAATTTCCCGTATTACTCTAAAACACTATCTTAAAACATATTGTCTTGTCAAAATTTTTACTATCTTGACAAAATACCACAAGGCTTGAAAAATTCTTTTCACTAAACAACAAAACTACATACTCGATATGATTCCTCATTATCTAAAATCAGAATTCATGAGCACGTAAATTGATTTAAAAAAATATGATTGCAGCTGACTTGATTTATTCTTCGCCGATCTTTTTTACAAAATCCGTAATCATCGAATCGTCAAAACTGACTGCCTTTTGTTCAACCATTGTTCTTACTTTTTGCCAATCTGCTTTACTCATTTTTTTGGTATGTGCTAGGCCGCCAGTCACGAGCATGTTTAAAACCATGGATATGCTCCAAGATTGGTCTGTTTTTTCGATTAATCGTGCTTGAATTTTGCGTACCTTTGTCTCAATTTCCTTCTCTAGCGTGATACTTTTCTTACTTTTTGGTATCTTTGGTGAATCCTTACCTATCATGAATTGATCATAGGAATCCTATCTTAAAAACCCCTTCTACCAAAACCGGAAATGACGGATTCCATATGTTCTTACCTTAGTTCTATATTGAATGGCATAATCTAATTAACGCGTGATTAGTTTGCAATGTTATCAATCTAAACTTTATTCAGATTTGGGCTAGTCAAAATTATGGATTATGTGCCAAACCTAAAGCCTCCAAGAGACATCCCGCTTCCCTGGGTTTCGCTTGTGTGTTTGACGCCAAGAAGATCTATGAGTTCCTTGAGGTTCTTTGTTTGAAAGTATATTGTGGCGGGTCCAATGATTTCGGTCACCAACCCCTCTCCGCCAAGAATTGTATTCTTTAATCCGCCAAACTTTGTCACCCTGTACTCAGAGTTCTGACTTAGTGCAACAAGGTGATAATTGTCAAGGATCATTTTCTCTCCACTGGCAAGCTGTTTTTTTATTATGCTTCCATACGCATTGCAAAACACTTTGCCATTTCCTGTGGCCTTTAGCATGAAAATCTCACTTCCAAAAATTCCCTTTGTAAATCCCTGCCACTTTGTATCTATGTCGATTCCAGGGGTAGATGCAATGTATGAGCCTGACTGCACTATGAAACCATCATTGTCCACTATTGGAATCTCTATTATGTCTCCAACTGGAGGGCCAGTCAATCCCAAAACACAGTCATCTTCGTTTGCGATATAGTCATTAACAAAAAACGACTCGTTTCCCAAAAGCGAAACCTTCACTGTCTTTAGAAAGCCTCCTCGCATTTTTGTTTTAATCTCGATATTTCCCTTCATGAATACTAGTGCTCCTGCCTCTGCCGTGATACTCTCTCCTTTGCCCATGTG
>JAHEXS010000083.1 GCA_023252015.1 Candidatus Nitrosotenuis sp.
CATCTCATGATATAGTATTACATTACCGCTGCATTTAGTGCTTTGTAGTTGCCGCAAAATTTGGCGGAAGGGACCTTGTTCAATGTAATACTTGGGAACGATCCCGCTAAGATACAAATCGATGTCAGCCGTCTACTTGTTCTTCTGATTTTACGTCATCATCATAACTTTCATCCAAGTATTCTGTTTCTTTTTGTGATTCTTCTGACAAGGCATACCTACTAGAACGCCATACAAAATAAGGATGCTATGAAAAATGTATCTAAAAAATAGAGATGAAGTAATCACATCATGCAAACGAATCCAGCACCTGGTTGTCCTTTTCTTCTTTCTTATGCGTCTGTTGATTGTGTACTTCCAGTCCCTGTTGGGAAAAGAACATAATTCTACATTCATGGCAAATGCACGACATGGAATAACTCCGGACAGATTCAATAAAACGGAACTGATTGAATCATCATTCACCTAGAATTGATGATTCGGAAGTTGGGGATTTGCACGTCCCAACTTTCGACCATCGGGTAAACACACCCAAATGACTCCTCGGATTATACCAGATAATGCTACGTTGGATATAACCGGCGCGTAGAAATCATACTATTTCAAATCATTCGAACAGCAAAAAATTGGGAAGCTTAAGACCAACGCTAGATAGAACGTAGCGCATGTTGGTGACAGCTTCGCCAATCACAATATCACAGCATGATAGGTAAAGCGTTGTGTGTTCAATTTGCACAATAGTATATTTCTAGCAAAACTTGATGAAAATTTTTAATTGAAAATTGGATTTTTTTATAGAAATGAAACGATTATCGTTTTCTCTTTCTTTGTCCTGGTTTGTTTTGCCCAGGAGTGCGATGCAATGTAAATCTCTTTTTAAAATTGTTCTTGTTTCTCAGACTTGATGAGATACCTATTCTTTTGCGGCCTTCTACTTTTGGTGTTTGGCCCCTTACTTTTCCTGCTTTTGTAATCGATCCGTGTGTTGGCATGTTTTAAAATGATTTTTACTTTGAATTTATGTGTTTACCAATACTTGGCCTTGATTGTCTCAATTACTTTTTCGTGTTCTGGGCCCTTCTTTCTTGCATATTTTTCCATGGCACCTAGTGGAACGCCTCCAAGGGATCTTGCAATCAAGTTAAAGAAGCTCTTCTGGGCAGAGCCGTGGCTTCCTGTCTTGGTCATGAATTTCTGGATTCCGTACTTGAAGTTGTGCTGCCATGTCTTGTACATCACACCAAGCTGTGCTGGATCCATCTCGTTTCCAATGTTAAAGAATTCAGATTTTTCCAATAATCCAATTGGCACAAACGTAAGCGGCGTTGCAGTAAACATTGCGTCCGGCTGTTCTCTTTCTAGTTCAGATATGAGCTGGATTGTTTCCCACGAGTCCTCCGGGGTTTCGTCATTGTCCAGTCCCATAATTAGTGTGAATGCCGGAACCCAATAGTTCTCGTTTAGTGTTTTTACTCCCTCTTTTACCACCCAGTGCCATTCCTCCGGCTTGTATGGGGCAAGTTTTCTGTCCGCATATTTTCCAATCAGTCTTAGGCTGCCGGTTTCAAATCCGCACTGGATTCCAGTTAGGTTTGTCGGCCCAGACTTGATTATTTTGGACAAATTTGGAATTAGTTTTTCATCCGCTATAGCTCCTGCGAGTGTTCCGTGTGTTGGGTTTGTGTGCTGTATTCCAGTTGACATGACGGCGGTGAAGAGTTCCTCTAGTGCCTCTCTGTTTGGCTCCATCTGCTTGTTTGTTCGAGGATCCATCCCATAAACAAAAATGTCATCGCTGTGAATCCACGCGTTTTTCAGTCCGCCCTTTTTGATGTTGACCTCGATTTCGCGCTTTACTTTTTCAGGGGAATAATATCTCAAAGAACGCAATGTCACATCACAGAACTTGCATCCACGGCCGCATCCTCGCATCACTTCAATCATTCCGTGCATGCTTGGCTCTACGATATCAGGAATGTCTTCCAGTTCAGGTCTGTCCCAGAAATTGACAAATCTTCCGTGGTATGTTTTGTCGTCGCGTTTGAATTCCTTAATGTCTACTTTGAAATCACTTTTTTTCCTAAACGGATTCATGTTGTCAAATTCGTTGTTAATCAGATAGTCAAAGAATCGTCCGGCGTTGCCGTCAATTTCCGGTGCAATCCCGCCAAGCTCTCCTTCCAGTATCGCATACAGACCATATTCTTCGATTTTTGCAGGATCATAGTTATACTGCCATGTTCCAGATGCTCCCGCAATTACCCGAGCCTTGCTGCCGTTCTTTTTCTTTGCCTCGTTAATTTTCATGTGAAGGTCCCTGTTGTAAAACTCATCATACGACATTTGCTTTCTACCATATGTGAAAGTCATTGTGACTGGTCCCATTCCAAGCGGGTCCATCTCGTATGTTCCAACCACTTCGGTTTCAGGTCCGATGAACTGGCCCACATAATCAGGATGTGCCACTACTACATCTTCGCGCTTGTAACCATCACGCAAAAGTCCTGCCTCTACTTTTCGCAATCCGTATGGTGCATAGTTTGCAACTCCGTTTGTATGAGGAATTGGTTTACAGATAAAATCAAACAAAACCCTTGGCGTTACTTGGTTTTTTAGAATCTTGTACCAGAAGCTGTTTTTGTCCCGGTTTGGGTCAATTGCCGGCGCACAGCCAAAGAACGTTGCAAGTGAAATTCCGCGATAGTTCGACATCAGAGTTCGATCTGCGGTTAATACAATCTTTGGGTGACCCATGCTCTCTTAGCGATGCGCTGTTCATTTATTTTAAACCTTTAGGTGCGATCAGGCTTTGAATTGGCAATTTGGGGTCAATTGACGTGGTTTAATCAGTAGTTTTCCAAGATGCCGGACTTGGTTCTGTGGGTGTGTCCAAATTCCTGGCTCTTTGCAAGAAACTGGCCATCAAATACAGTCCCGTCATGGCACACAAGACTTTCATCCATGCAGCAGCTGCCACAAATTCCAATTCCACACTTCATCATCCGCTCAAGGCTTGCCTCAACAAATGTGTTTTTTGAGTTTGCCATTTGCACTACCTTGTACATCATTATCTCTGGGCCGCAGGTGTAGATCCCGTCAAACTTTGTGTCCTGCATTAATGCTTCCATCACATCTGTGACAAATCCCTTTTTCCCATACGAGCCGTCTTCCGTACACGTAATTACTTGGTGTTTGTTTTTTGCAAGAATCTTGTTTGCCATATCCTCAAAGAACATCTCTTCTTTTGTCTTAGAGCCCATCAGTATGATCACCTCGTTTGTGGGTTTTGCAAATTTTGCAAGCCTCAGCAGAGGTACCAGCCCTGTTCCGCCGCCAACTAGTAGTATTTTTCCGTCCTTTATCCTAAATGAATTTCCATATGGGCCGCGAACTCCAATTTGGTTTCCCACCTGCAAATCATACAACGCAGTTGACGATACTCCGCGCTTTCTGACAGTAAATGCAGCCTTTCCCTTTTCTTCAGATACCATGACACTCATTGGAAGTTCGTTTACCCCTGGAATCCACACCATTGCAAACTGGCCTGGCAGTACATTTGAGAGAGTGTCATCCGAGAACACTAGTGTTCGTACGGTCGGCGTTTCATCGATTATTTTTTCAATCACGCGAATTGACGATCTGTTAGAAATTTCTTGCAAGTCCAACCATTTCCTGAATTTTTGAGAATCCTTTTTGCTCCATGTAATTTGCAATCCCTTTGTTTACCTCGGAAAAAACATCAATCCACCCATCCCCTATTGCACTTCCAATTTGTACAGCGGATGCGCCAGCCAAGATGAACTCGACTGCATCCTCCCAGGTTGACACCCCACCGCAACCAATTACCGGAATATCGTATTTTGAAGAAATTTCATAGACACACCTTACCGCAACTGGCTTTATTGCAGGGCCCGAGAGTCCGCCGATTTTATTGCTGAGCAGCGGCCTTTGCGTTTCAACATCAATTCCCATTGCGCGAATTGTGTTGATTGCAGTAATTGCATCGGTTCCTCCATCCATTGCAGCCTTTACCGTATCAAGATAGTTTGTCGTGCCAAGACCCACTTTGGAAATTATAGGCACCTTTGTCATCGATTTTACCTTTTTTACTATTTTTGTGACAAGGTTTGGGTCGTCCCCCACCTCAAGGCCCACCTTTTCCACGTGGGGGCATGACAGGTTTAGCTCGTATGCCATAACATGAACATTTTCAAACTGCTTTACCATAAACTCAAAGTCTTCTTCTATGGAGCCAACGAGGCTTACAATTATTGGGATGGTCTTGTTTGGCGAAATCATTTTTGCAAAATATGGTGCGCCGGGATTTGACAGTCCTACTGCATTGAGGTACCCCCCCTTAATTCCGACAATTGTCGGGTTTGGGTATCCCTCCCATGGCTCCTTGCTAAGGGATTTTGTTACAACTGCCCCCGCCCCGCTTTTGTGAATTCTAGAAAACACCTCAAGGGATATGCCAAGAATTCCTGATGCTAGCATTGTTGGCCGCTCAAGCCTCAGCGTTCCTATTTTCGTGGAAAGATCAGGGCTCACTTGATTGACTTTATTTTATTGTCTTATAACGGTTAACGTGCATGCAAGTATTGTTACCTTTTTTAATGAGAAGATGAAAGAGTGCTCATGCATTTTGTTATGTTAACTGAGCTTGGCATTTTGGTTTTAGAGAATGAAAAGCCGGTGAAATCATTTCCATTTGATCAGCCAGCGGCCGAATTTATCAAGATGAGGGGAGGAATAATTGGCTCAAAGGCAATAATTGACTTTTTAAGAAAATCAAACATCGGAGTAGGGGTAAACGAGGAGCCACTTTTGAAAATTCTCAAAAAAGAGGGAATCGATGCACAGATGATGAGCGAATCCGAGATTGAGAAAATCCAGTCATCAAAACTTGCAATAATGATAGAAGCTGGCCTTGCAAAAAACCAGGGCGAGCTTATGGCAAAGCTTCGGGACTTTGCGTTGCAGCTGTCATCTGCAAAGGTAACAGAGATTTCCCAAAGCCCAGACCTGCACATCATCCAGGGGATAAAGGCGCTAGACGAAATCGATGTGATGATGAACGGTTTGTCGTCCAGACTTCGGGAATGGTACGGCTTGCACTTTCCAGAGCTTGACAATATCATAGACAGCATCAACGGATATGCGCAAATAGTGCTGGCAGGAAAAAGAGACGAATTATCAAAAAAGGTCTACGAGGACGCTGGATTTCCAGAATCCAAAGTAGAGATGCTATCAATAATCCAGGGAAAAAGCAGGGGCGGAGATATTTCCAAAGAAAACATGGTAATTGTCCAGTCCATTGCAAGACAGATCCTAGACATGACAAAAGTAAGAAAGGAAATTGAGACTCATGTTGAAAATGAAATGAAGGTGATTGCTCCAAACTTGGGCGCAATTTTGGGCACGGCAGTTGGCGCAAGAATTCTCTCAAAGGCAGGAAGCCTCAAGAAACTAGCATCGATGCCGGCAAGCACTATCCAGATAATG
>JAHEXS010000084.1 GCA_023252015.1 Candidatus Nitrosotenuis sp.
TGGGTAATTCCAGAATTTGGCACAATGGCAGCAATAATTCTCGCAGTTGCAATTGTATCAATAATTGCAGTTTCTGCAAGAACACGACTTAGCATCTTACCAAGATACTAAGATCAATCAACTTTTTTCATTTTTTAAATATACATAAATAGGCAGTACTCTAATCGCCAATCAAGATGAATAGTTATGCACTATATGTGCTAATTGCCATAATGGCTGCAGCGGGCACTTTAGCAATAGTACCAACTTATGCATCTTCCTTCGACGAAGAAGCATGCCCAGATTGTGGCAGCGATGACATATACGTAAAGGCAAACCTAGCTCGTCAAAACGACGTGCCAATTAAGGTTATGACTGAAAACAAAGTATATGATCACAACTCCGTAGTTCATGTAACCGGAGCAGTTGCAAATCTAAGAGGCGATGCTCCAGTCACGATCACAGTGATTAGTCCACAAAACAACATTGTGACAATCCAGCAAGTAGAAGTATCTCAAGACAACAGCTTTGAAGCAACGTTAAACACTGCAGGTAGTCTTTGGAAACAAAACGGTATGTACACCATCAGAGCTCAATATGGTCCACAAGAGATCAATGATAAAGTAATGGTGGAGCTTACAGGTGAAGTATCCCAAGAAGCATCAGCATGTGCTGTGAATGAGCTTGTAGTAAAAGGTGGAAGTCAAGTATATTGTGTTCCTTTTGAAATAACAGGAGGAGCCATATCAAAGAACTCCATCAGTTCTAAGACATCTTCGCTTACTTTGATGATCACAACAGAAAGTGACGGTTCAGTATCTTTGAAAATTCCAAGAAACGTAATTGATGCAAGACAGCACGGAATGGAAGGAGATGACGCCGATTTCATCGTACTGGTCGATGGTGAAGAAGCAGACTTTGAAGAGACAGACACCACTTCAGACGACAGAACATTAGATATAACCTTCCCAGAAGGTGCTACACAAATCGAAGTCATTGGTACTTGGGCAGTCCCAGAATTTGGCACTACAGCAGCAATAATTCTCGCAGTTGCAATTGTATCAATAATTGCAGTTTCTGCAAGAACACGACTTAGCATCTTACCAAGATACTAAGATCAATCAACTTTTTTCATTTTTTAGTATAACAACCTCGAAAAGGAAATATACGATTATACTGCAACTTTGTCATGTATCGTCTTTATGGATTGGCATTATTGTCGGTTTTAATACTAGTTGCAGTTAATACGGCATACGCAGAAGACTGCAAACTGTGCATTGCAAAAGAATTCTACAAGCAAGGAGATGCAATCGTAATATCTGGAAAAGTCGATGCAGTTTTAGAAAAAACTCCGATAATCATACAAATATTCTATAACACAAACATAGTAAACATTGCCCAAGTCGAAGTATCTCAAGACGGCAGTTACACCCACACAGTAATTGCAGATGGTCCTTACTGGAAAAGCGACGGCAAATACACAGTCAAGGCGACATATGGGGTAAGTGGTAATGTCTATGAGTCAAGCTTTGATTTTCAGACAAAGGCAAGTGCAATCATAACAACGCAGACTTTTGAGGTAAAGGCCGGAGATTCAGGAACATTTGACATTCCATATACACTACGCGGTGGAACCATAAAGAACATTATTGTCGATCCACAAATTCTCGGACTGGTCGTAACAATACAGGCAGATGGTGATGGTACACTAACTATGGACTTGGGAAGAAAATGGATTGATGCTAAGACATCAGTTGGGGATGATGACTCGTTCATAATTATCATTGATGGTTCCGAGGTCCAATACCAAGAAACATCAGATGCAGATTCCAGAACAATTACAATACAATTCCAGGAGGGGGATTCAGACATTGAGATTATCGGCACTCAGGTGATTCCGGAATTTGGTCCTATCGCAGCAATAGTTTTGGTACTTGCCATTACTGTGACAATAGCAGTGTCTGCAAGAAAAATGCCGTTACTTCGAATCAGCTAAAATCCGTATTTTGCCTTGAATGGAGATACGCTTCGCAGTTCTTGAACCACTTTTTTTAGTATGTCAACTGTCTGGTCCATTTCAGGTATGGTGTTATACAGACCGACAGTCATTCTAAGAGAGCCGGTGATCTGCTCATGCGAAAACCCCATTGCCATCAAAACGTGGGAGGCTTTTTGCGTCTTGACAGAACATGCAGAACCAGTAGATGCTGCAACCCCGTACTCATCCAGTTTTATTATCAGGTCCTCGCCATTTACGCCAAGAAAAGTAAAGTGGGTATTGTTTGGAGTCTTGTTTTCCACATTGCCGTTTACTGATACGTGTGATATTTCGCTAACTATTCTAGAGGTCAGATGATCCCTGAGATTTTTCATATGTGCCGCATTTTTGTCCAAATTTTCTTTTGCCAGACAACACGCCTTGCCAAAGCCTGCAATGTTTGCCACGTTTTCAGTTCCTGAACGCATGCCATTTTCCTGGCCGCCGCCAAGAATGAAAGGATCGAGATTTGTTCCATTTTTTATGTAAAGTGCACCGATTCCTTTTGGACCGTTTATTTTGTGGGACGAAATTGAGAGCATATCAATTCCAATCTCATTGACATCGATTGGGATTTTCCCAACTGCCTGAATTGCGTCGGTATGAAACAAGACGTTGTGCTGCTTGCAAATTTGTGCAATTTCTTTTATCGGCTGAATTGTGCCAACCTCATTATTTGCAAACATTATGCTAACAAGTGCAGTTTCCTTTGTAATTGATCTTTTTAGTTTTTCAATGTCAATCATTCCGTAACTATCTACGGGAAGGTAAACTACATTGAATCCTTCTTTCTCAAGCTGTTTGCACGGTTCGAGTATGGCATCGTGCTCTATATGAGACGTTATGAGCTGGCTTGCCTTGTTTTGGCGCATTACTCCAAACAACGCAGTATTGTTTGATTCTGTTCCGCCAGATGTCAGGAGTATTTCGTTTTGATTTGCGTTAATCAGTTCAGCAATTCTTTTTCTTGCAGTTTCAATTGCCTTTGATGCAAGTCTTCCATATCGGTGAATCGAGGAAGGGTTGCCATATTGTTCTTTAAAGTACGGTAGCATTTCTTTGAGTACGTCCTCGTGAACCTGAGTCGACGCTGCGTTGTCCAGATATATCAATCTGCAATCACGTTGATTTTTCCTGGCCTATATCCTTCGGAATCAAGTATTACTGAGGCAAACCCAATTGATTTTAGTTTGGCAAAAAGTTCATCGAATCTTGAATTTTTCAAGAGATATAACTCGTCTGCACCGATCTCGATTTTTGCCACGCCGTCAATATCACGGACACGGACCTGTTTTGCCCCAATTGTTTGCTTGACAAACATCTCGCCAATTTCGATTCTGGCTAGTCTTTCTGCAGTGACTCGCTGGCCCCATGGAATACGTGACGCAAGGCAAGAGTTTGACGGTCTATCATATACTGATAGCCCAAGTGTTTTTGCAGTTTGTCGTATTTCTTGTTTTGAGAATTGTACTTCGACTAGAGGGCTTTGGATTCCATTGTTTCGTAAAGCAGTGATTCCCGGCCTATAGTCGCCCAAATCATCGGTGTTTGTGCCATCTACGATACATGCAATGTTTTCTTTTTTTGCCACATCTATGAGATATTTTGAAAGCTCAGAACGACAGTAAAAACACCTGTTTTTGTCGTTTCTAACAAAATCCTCGTTTTGTAGCTCGCTGTACGATATCACAAGGTGTCTTATTCCTATTTCCTGGCAGATCTTTTTTGCTGAATCCAACTCCTCCTGTGCCAGAGTTTTGTAATCGGCAGTAACTGCGAGGGCCGAATCACCCAATGCCTTGTATGCTGAATATGCAACAAGTGCGCTATCTACCCCACCAGACAACGCTACCAAGACGCTTTTTTTGTCAGAAAACCAGTGCAATAATTGTTCCAGCTTTGTCATGTTAGTTGTTTTTTTACTTCTGCTTTGATTAATTCTTCGGTTTGCTTGAATGGAAGTGAGAGTTTTTCGGATATGGATTTGATGTCATCATATTCCACTTTGAATTGCCTGTGATCGGAGTTGGTGCTTGCCACCTTGCACCTGAGTGTAAAAATTTTATTGTTTATTTTCACCTTCATTGAGACTATTTGTCTTGGAACTAGAAATCTATCAGATGTTCGTATTCTCACCCCAAGTGTTCCCGTTTCAGACACTAGCAGATTTAGTAGATGGTTAACAGAATCTGAGTCGCAGATTACCGATATCATATGACTTGGTCTTCCCTTTTTTGTAATGGTTTGAATGACAGATACGTCTTTTGCGCCATTTGCCATTATCTTGTCTATTACGTGAGCCAAGACTTCGCCAGAAATGTCATCGACGTTTGTTTCTAGAATTGTAACAGAATCCAAGTTGGTATTTTTGGCCGATTCTCCGTGAATGATTTTTAGCACGTTGGAGAATCCTTCAAAGTTTTTTTGTCCTGCACCATATCCAATGGACTTGACCTTCATCATAGGATAGAATTCGGAGCACTTGTTTACCAGATTTACCAGAATGCTTGCGCCTGTTGGCGTGGTCAGTTCGTCTTTTACATTACTTCCAGATATCATAATTTTTGATTTGTCAAATATTTCCAGAATTGCAGCGGCTGGGTTTGATACGGTTCCGTGCGAAAATGTGACAGTTCCACTTCCGACAGATACAGGTGTGGTGATTATCTCTTGATCAAAACAATGTAAATCGTCCAGCGCTATTGCGGTTCCAACAATGTCAATTACGGTATCAATGCTTGACGCCTCATGAAAATGGACTGAATCGATTGGCACTCCATGAATTTTCGACTCTGCCTTGATCAAAGTAGCGATACTATTTGTCGCAAATGTTTTTGCTGATTCCGATAATCCAATTTTGTCAATGGTTTTTTTGATACAGTTTTGAATTTCAATTCCCTTTCGTTCATGATGATGCTCGTCCAGATGAAGAACCAGAGATGTTGCCAAAATTCCGTGCTTGTTTACTTTTTTAAAGTCAATTTTTTTGATTTTAGATCCCTGTAGAAAGTTTTGTGATGCACTTACACCGTTGATGATTTTTGATTTGTTGGCACCCAAATGTACAAGTGAGGACAATATCATGTCCCCAGAGATTCCAGCTATTTGCGGATCTATTACCAAAACCATGAGAAATCAAGCTGCAAAAATGCATATAAATTCTCGTAGAGGCGCACAGATTATTTCATATCTGGATAAAATTACAATTGAGTCATCTTCTAAAAATCCCGAATTTGAACATTGGGAATTTTTCAAAATCAAATCTCAATTAGCAGAAGTTTTTTACAATAGATTTAATTATTGAGCGTAAAAGCCGCACAATATGATTACAATTATCGGTTCTGGCAAAGTGGGTGGAGACGCAGCGCTGTTTTCTGCTCTAAAAAAGCTAGACGATGAGATTTTGTTACTTGATGTTGTAAAAGGCTTGCCACAAGGTGAGGCAATGGACCTAAACCACATGTTATCAGAACAAGGAATTGATGTA
>JAHEXS010000085.1 GCA_023252015.1 Candidatus Nitrosotenuis sp.
TTGTGAGCGTACGTCCTTTGTTTGCGAGAAGTTGAGTGTCTTTAGCAATAGTTTTTCGTCTTTAAAGCTGCAAAGAGCACCTAGGAACCGCATTTTTTCTTCTTGTGTCTTTACTTTGTGATATAGTTCAAGCATCTTTTGATATGTCTTCGAGTCCCCGCTCCATGCCACTGTTGAAAATACCGCATCTTGGATGTCAGGGTTTAGGGAATGTGGGTTTTTCAGATATTGTTCAAATCTTTTCCTTGCCTCTGCGATTATTTCTTCATCGTCAAGCTTGCCAAGCGAACCAATCATGAAGCTTCGAAGCAGGGCATTTGTGTGTGGTTCACCTTTTTTTGCATCCCAGCCAATTCTTGCAAAAACAGTTTTCAGGAAATTATATGTGATGTCCTTAATTTCATAGTTAAACGATTCCTCAATTGTTCGATGATACATCGCATACAGATTGCTTGCAACATTTGATTGCGTGATGTAATCATCCTCGTTTTCATAGGATTTTGAAAAGTCAAGATAATTTTTTGCAGCATTGTCACCTGAGACACACAGTGCAAAGAGGTCGTTTTGTAGTGCCCATCTATCCACATGCGAGATGGATTTTTGCAAAACCAAATTCTTTAGATCATCTAGAATGTCGGGCGAATACTTGATTCGATAAAACCCAGGCCTTCCGGAATTCACCATGACTGGGGACTTGCTAATTTGGATCACGTCACGCTGCTTTGTCACAAGCTTGTTTTTGGTTGCATTTCCTTGCGTGATTGATATTGGAATGTGCCAGAGCCCTTTTTCTTTTCCTTTTTGTTCAAGGACGAATCGTCTTTGTGATATTACAAGTGCAGAGTTTTGTCGTTTTGCGTCAACTAGTGGGAAGCCAACCTGCATTATCCATGAATTTATCATGGTTCGAACAGGCATCTTTGCTTCTTTGCCTATTTCATTCCACAGGTCATCGCCCTTTGCATTATGGTATGCAAATTTCTTTAGGTAAATGCGCAGGCCTTCACGAAAGTTCTTTTCTGTGACAAATCCCTCAAGCATCCTCAAAACACATCCTCCCTTGTCATAGGATATGGCATCAAAGATTTCACGAATTTCAGAAGGCTTGTTTACCTTGACATCGATTGGGTGCGAGGAATGTAATGAGTCAAGACCCATTGCAACGTTCATCGTGTCATCTAGGAATTGGTCCCAAAGTTTCCACGACGGATAGAATTTGTCAAGAAACTTTGTTGCCATAAACGTTGCAAACGATTCATTTAGCCACAAGTCATTCCACCACTTCATTGTCACTAAATTTCCAAACCATTGGTGTGCCAGTTCGTGTGAGACTACCTCTGCAATGTGCTGCTTTGTCTGAGTTGACGATGTCTTTGGATCATAAAGTAGGATGGTCTCACGGAACGTGATTGCGCCCCAGTTTTCCATTGCGCCAGACGCAAAGTCTGGAACCGCAATTAGATCAAGTTTTGGAAGAGGGTATTTTATTCCAAAATAATTTTCGTATGACGTGACAAGCTTTTTGCACAAATCCAGTGCAAATTTTCCTTTCTTGCTGTTTCCCTTTGTTGTAACTATTCGGTATTGGACTTTTCCCTGCTTGCTTGACAGATATTCAAATTCTCCTACTCCAAGATACAAAAGATATGTAGACATGATTGGCGTTTTTGCAAACGTGTAGACTGTTTTTTTGTCAAGGTTTTTCTTTGATGTTATATTCATGTTAGAAATCGCAGTGTGGTTTTTTTCTGTGATTAGCGTAATTCCAAATGTTGCCTTTGCCGCAGGCTCATCCCAGCATGCAAATGCGCGTCGCGCGTCTGCGGCCTCAAACTGGGTTGTTGCAATGTACTTTATTTTTCCGTTTTTGTCCTTGTACTGGCTTCGATAAAAGCCAACTAGCCTATCGTTTAGAATTCCAGTGTAATCGATAAAGATTTTTGCGGTGTGGGTTATTTTTCTTGGGATTGTAATTGTTAGTAGTTCGTTTTTTTCATCCAGTTTTGTTTTTGCATTGATTTTTTGGTCGTTAGATAGGATATAGCAGTCTTTTATCTTGAGTTCTGCAGAATTGAGGGAAATTATTCTTGTTGGCTTTGATATTTTGATGTCAATGATTTCTTTTCCAGTAAATGTAAAATTATTCAGGTTTGGCTCAAACGTTAGGTCATAATGTATTGGCAATACCTGCATGAGTTTTGGTAAAATCATTGCCTTTATGTATATTTAGAAGTTTTTTCTTGAGATCAGCGCTCAGGATAGATTTCTAAATGAACATCATATGTTTAAATTATTATGAATTTAGCATCATAATGTATGCTAAAAATTGAGGCAGTTGTCAGAAGTACAAAATTACAACAGGTAAAAAAAGAATTACAGCAAATTGGAATTGTTTCGTTTTCCAGTTTTAAAGTTGAGATATCCGGTCTGTCTCATGCGCATACGTCTGGTGGGAAGCCGGGCAGTTTTAAGACAAGCGCGTTAATTCCTAAAACAAAAATTGAAATAATTTGTAAAGATGCAGACAGGGACGCAATAACCAATGCAATTTCCAATGGAGCGAAAACAGGTCAGACTGGAGACGGCATAATTTACGCATGCCCGCTAACACACTTGATGAAAATAAAAAACGGCAAGACGGATGAACGGGCAGTCTAAGTTAACTTTTAAAATACGCAGTTATCAATGAAAAGCGATGGCACAAAAACTCGCGCCAAGACGAATCAAGATCCTGGTTGCAAAACTTGGCCTTGACGGTCACGATAGAGGCGCACTTGTTCTGTGTAGGGCATTTAGAGATGCAGGGATGGAAGTTATTTATTCTGGACTTTTTGCCACCCCTGAACGTGTTGCGCAAATTGCAGAAGACGAAGACGTTGACGCAGTAGCCCTAAGCCTTCTCAACGGTGCCCACAATACACTGTTCCCAAGAGTAGTCAAGGAATTGCACAAAAAGGGAATCAAGGATGTATTGGTACTTGGCGGAGGAGTGATTCCAGATGAGGACAAAAAGGGATTAGAAAAATCAGGAGTCTCAGGAGTATTTGGTCCTGGAACACCGCTAGATACCATAATCAATCACATCAATACTGGCGTTACAAAATTAAGAAAGCTTTGATTATTCCTTAGAATCAGGCCACATCATTTGTCGCATTTTTTTGCCGACTTGTTCTATTTGATGGGAGTCTAGCTGTTTCATGTATCTGTCAAATGCGTTTTTGCCGTTCTTTTGATATTCTGAAATCCATTCCTCGTTGAACGTTCCATCCTGAATCATATCTAGAACTTTTTTCATTTTTGCTTTGACGTCTTTATCCATAACCATTGGGCCCCTAGTCAGTCCTCCATACCTTGCAGTTTCGCTGACTCGCCTCCACATGCCGTTGATTCCATATCGCTGTATCATATCGACAATTAGCTTTAGTTCATGCAATACCTCAAAGTATGCAATTTCTGGTTGGTATCCTGCCTCGACTAGTGTCTCAAATGCGTTTGTAACCATCGATGCACATCCGCCGCAAAGATCAGCCTGCTCGCCAAACCAGTCGGTTTCCACTTCTTCTTTGAAGGTTGTTTGGATTAGTCCAGCCCTTGCGGAACCAATTCCTTTTGCTATTCCAAGTGTTCGGTTCCACGCACCACCTGTTTTGTCCTGATATACTGCAACAATTGAAGGCGTGCCAAATCCATCAAGGTATGTTTCTCGAACCTTGGAGCCAGGACCCTTTGGTGCAACCATGATCACATCCACATTGTCTGGTGCCTTTATCCACTCCCAATGAATTGCAGCTGCGTGTGAAAATGACAGTGCCTTTCCCTTGGATAGATTTGGTTCAATTTCCTCGCGGTAAACTTTGGCCTGAATCATATCAGGAATCAAAATGTGAATAATGTCTGCCTTTTTTGTGGCTTCTGCGACCGACATGACTGTATGTCCGTCATTTTTGGCCTTGTTCCAAGTTGAGCTTCCCTCCTTTAGTCCAATTATTACTTTTAATCCGGAATCTTTGAGATTATTTGCCTGTGCATCGCCTTGTATGCCATAGCCAATTACTGCAATTGTTTGATTTTTTATAGGATCTAAATTGATATCTGAATCCTTCCATGTTTTTGCCATATCTAGACCTAAAATCATTCGAAATAAAAACTAAATCAAATCGAGATAATTTTGTTGCATCCAAGGCATCGCACCTGCACGTCTTCTCCAGTTAGTCGTTCAAACTTTTTTGAGCCGCATTTTGGACAAATAGGACATGCTCGGAGCCCTTTCATGAAAATGATTATCTGAACCGATAATTATAGGATTTTGTTAATTGTTATTTTTGTACTAGTTATCTTTTTGGTTTTTTGATCATCTTATCTGGTTTTGCTTTTGTAAGATTGGTTGAATAAAAAGAGTGTCGTGTGATTTACAGGATTTGCCCGCTTCCCAATAGTCTGATTGATTGAGATTCAGGCTTGAGAATCACGCAAATATCACCCTTGTTGTACACTACAGGCTTGTCTAGTGTGAGTTTTAGCGGGTTAATTGAGGCAAATTTGGCAGCCTTGATTTGAAGACCAATATTTACAAGGCACATTTGGTTTTGCGCAATATCGCCTTTGTAAAAAGGGCTTTTTACAAAATCAATTTCGATTTCAGTTGAGATTTGCTCATTTGATGGTGTACATATGATGTCACCACGGCTCACATGGTCCGGTGTAACGCCCTTTACTGCAAGTCCCACTCTTCCAGGAGACACTGCCTCATCAACCGGATCATCATGCATTTGAATTGATTTTATCATCACATCTAGTCCTGCAGGTAATAGTTTGAGATTGTCATATTGTTTTATTTTTCCCTGCTCTACTTTTCCCAAAATTACCGTTCCCACTCCTTTTACATCAAAGCAGTGATCAATTACTATTCGTGCAGGTCCTTCTTTTGATATTTGCTCAAACTTGTCCATTTCTTCTTTGACTTTATCTGGCTCTGTTCTAATGTAATTTTCCAAAACGGTATTTTTTATCATGGTATTGAGCATGTTTTCGTCAACATCATATGTGTGGGACAGGATTCCGTGTTTTTTCTTTAGCATGTCCAGTGCTATTATTTGCTCACCGGCAAACTTGTCAAGCTTGTTTATGTGAAATACGACGTATTCTGCCAAATTGATTGTCTGCAAAAGCGGCTGGATTTTTTCTGGAAATCCGTTTGGGGTAGTGTATGTTCGGATGGCGCCAAGTTCTTTTTTGTCATACATTGTCATGTCTGTTGCGGTTCCTTTTTTTCCAAATTGCGTGGCAATGGATTGATCTCCAAGTACAACAAAATTAACAGATTTGGTCAATGTATTCAAGTAAAAAATCAGGTCTAATAATGATTTACGGGGCTAGAATATCGCAATTTTTGACCAGGTGTTAGGCGAGTGGATCACAAAGACGTGTCTTTTCAATTTATGAGCGCCAGGTAAGGGATTAGTACAAAAAGTTTGACGCCTCTACATTTCCCTTTAAAATAGT
>JAHEXS010000013.1 GCA_023252015.1 Candidatus Nitrosotenuis sp.
CCGACTTTGGAAATGAGACAATATCATGAAGAAGTGCAGATGTTAAAACCAAGCGAAGATTTACGTTTTCATGTTTTACAATTTTCCTTACATTTTTGTAAACTCGTATTATGTGCTCAAAGTCATGTGCCGAATCATTTTGGATTCGATTTTGCACTTCGATTTCTAGTCTTTTTAGATCGTTCATTTTATAACTTCCAAAATTTTGGCTTTACGAATTGTACTTTTCTTTGTGTTATTAACATATTCCAGTTTACGCATGCAAAAAAGACAAGCATTACGACACTCAACACATCGACAAATAGTATTCCCAAGAGCTGGTCCTCAAAGAGTTTTGCAAATGGGATCAGGATAACTTTGCTAACGGATATCATAACATAGTAAGATATGGCACGTCCAAGCCAAAACCCAAGGTAAATTTGTACACTTTTCGCCTTCATCAGCCCATAGCTGATAAACAACATGTTGCTTGGAAGAGGAGTTGCCCCAAACAGAAATGAGGCAAAAAAATATCCGAGTCTTTTTGACTTTAGATAATTTGTAATGCCGTCAAAGCTTGACTTTCTTTCTTCGCTAATGAATTTTCTAAAAAACCCACTCGTATAGAGTAAAACAAATCTTCCAGCTGTTGCACCAGTTGCACCAATTACTGCAAGAAAGACAGGACTTAGGGACTCATCCAGAGCATAGAATGATGCCAAAATAAGCCATGTTGGTGGCATCAAAATAGGTGCAGTGTTGACCAAAACGAGAAGAAGAAAGATTCCAAAATACGAGAATTGATTGAAAATTGAAAAGATGTCTATCATGATGTGAATTTTTGTGTCTCAACTAAATTAGTTTACAAGTAGGAATATACCACAATACGTCTATAATTGTGTAATTTTCAGTGTTTTTAATCTCATTATACAAAATACTAGACGAAAGGTCCAATATCCTTAAATTTTATGAGCCCTATATTATACCCATGAGTGCCAAGATGTGGAAATGTTATCGATGCAACTTGACATTCAAAGAAGAATCCTCGGCGGATTTGCACAAGAATCTATCAACCCATAATGTATCTTCTGTAGATACAATTGAAGTTTAAAAAAAATTAGTTTTTGATTTTTCCTAGGATAAGGTAATTTTATAAAAAAAGATGTGCAGAGGGTGGGATTTGAACCCACGAACCCCTAAAGGAAGGGATTTCTTATTTTTGATCTTGAGTCCCTCTCGGTTGGCCGGGCTTCGATACCTCTGCAAATGCATTTTTCAAATCTGAGTATATAACTGATATAGTGATAAAACGTACAAATTTTTCACCACCGGTGTAGAATTTATAGAATTTTTGGTCTATTTTCAAGAAACTAAAAAGCTTATTACTGGTTTATTTCAGATTTGATTTGTGGTAACAACAGCAGAAGCAAAAAACATGAGAAACAAAATCGACATAGAAGGAACTGTCGAAAGAATGGAAGAGCCACGAACAGTTAATCTCAAAATGGGCGGAACTACAGAGGTCTGCAATGCATTTTTAGTTGACTCGGCAGGAGAAATCAAGATCACTCTTTGGGGAGATGAGATCACCAAGGTAAAGAACGGCTCCAAGATCCTAATCAAAAATGGATACACAAACACATTCAAAAATGAAGTTTCTCTTGGAAAAGGAAAATACGGCGAACTAATAATCAAAGAATATTAGACAAAATTAGAAGAACGGTTTTTTCTATAATCAACTATAATTATTATTATTCCGACCATAGTTGTTACAATTCCAGCAATGAAAAAAGTTCCAGAGGCAGCAAGTGGAAGGAGAAATTTGCCAAACTGGGAGTTTGGATTTATTACGGATTTAGAATCATCTGGATTTTTTGTAAACATCATCACTATTGTGACTGGCTTGTCACCCTTGTTTTCTACATTAAAATTGTAAACATCAGGTTTTGTTATATCCAGCGTTTCAAAAAACACTGGTTGATTTGATTTGAATTTACCAAAATCATCACCATAAATGTTTGAAATAGAGATCGAAATATCACCACCCATTTGTGGGTCCATCACTTGAATTCCCCACAGGAGTGTTTTTGTCCCATCAGACGCATCAAATGAAAAGAACGTGGTTTCTCCAGGCTGGATTTGTGTTTTGTCAGATACTTGATCAAATACATCTTTTAACACGTCTGGAAGCAAAAACTCACCATCAGACATGCCAGAGCTTTGCAGTACTGAAATTGCAATGGAAAACGAAATAATGAGCATTGCGACGCCAGCAAGCGAAACTATCATCCCTCTTTTCTTCATGTACAATTCTAAATCAAATCACTGTTTTATAATACATACATAGAAAAGTCAGATAATAGAATTAACGTCTTGATTTTTTCTTTGTGGCTTTTTTGGTTGTAGTTTTCTTTTTTGGAGTTTTTTTCTTTGCCACCCTCATTTTTGCAGAGGCTTTCTTTTTAGCTGCTGCCTTTTTAGCTGCTGCCTTTTTAGCTGCTGCCTTTTTAGCTGCTGCCTTTTTAGCTGCTGCCTTTTTAGCTGCTGCCTTTTTAGCTGCTGCCTTTTTAGCTGCTATTCTTCTTTTTCTTGCAATCTGTTCTTCTAGCTTTTTGGACACCACATCCAAGATTTTACTGACATTTTGCTCTTTTTTGACTGCAATATCCACATGTTTTCTGAGTCTCTCAGAGTCGATCTTACTTGTTTTTATTTGGTTTAGTAATACTGGCTTTAATTTTGTCTGTTTTTGGATTTGATTGGAAGTTTGAGATTTTGATTTTTTGAAGCCTTCAATTACCTTGATTAGTTTTTCCGCTGCTTCTTGTCTTTGTTTTGTTTCCTCTTCTAATTCCTGAATTTTCTGGATAATTTGAGCAAGCCTTTCTGCAGCTATTTGTTTTGCACCGTCGGTTTCAGCATTCTGTAGATCTGTTTCGGCCTGATCTTTTGCGGTAATTTCTTGAGTTAGGCGTTCCTGCGCTGCAGAGGCAAGCCTCTCAAGACTTTCCTTTCTTGCCTGAACATGGTTAAATTCGGCATTAATTTCGCCTAGTTTGCCCTTAGAATACTCTAACCTACGTTCGACAGATAATAGTCCAGATGACGATCGTCGACTCAGTGAAACTGCTTCTTTTAGCATTTTTTCTTGTAGTCTTCGCTGTTTTGCGGCATCTAATTTTTCCTGTTTTAGCTTTTGCGCTAATTTAGATAATGAAGCCAATGAGACTAAACATATTTGATTATCGATAAGGTATTACTATAATCAGTATTTGACTTGTAAGTTAAGAATTTTAACACTCGATCAATGTTCTTTAGTGTTTTTCCAGATGAATTAATTAATTTGTACTTGTTTTTGATTTTATGGAGTTCCATCCATCACAAATACCAATTGTAAAAACATTTACCGCAAAAGATGAAAAGGATGCATCCAATTTTGCATCCGAGATGGTAAGACTTGGTTTTGAAAATCAGAAAGGCGGATACAAAGTATTGATGCCAAAACAAAAAGATTTGGCAAAAAGAATAGGATTCATTGTAACTACTGAGATCAACGTCATGCTAAGGCAGACAAAACAAGAGAGAAATCTAAGATATTGGACATATCACCATGATGCAGAAAACTATGCGATCGTTTTGATCAGTCCCAAAGTCTTTGACGATCTAAACTTGTGATTTTGTGAAAAACTCGTTGAGTTTTACTTTTTTGCTTACCAGGTTTGCAATTAGGATTCCAAAAACGGTTCCACCAAAAATATCCATAGGATAGTGCTCTAGAACGTAGACTCGGCTAATTGATTCCAAGACAGGAAATAGCCAGATGAGATATCGCCCTCTTGGAAATCTTTCTGATAAGGCATAGCCAATAACAAAGGCCACAATTGCGGCACGTGTTGCATGCCCTGATGGGAATGAGCCGTTTGTGCCAATAACAAAGGTATCTTGACCTATCGCATATGGGAATTTTGAGCCTAAAAATTCCAAGTCTGGACGCGGACTATCTATCACATATCCTTTAAAGTATCCAGATGCAAGGGTTCCAATCACTATACACAACAACAGAGTAATTCCTATTCTTCGTGTCTTTCGTATTATGGCAAGTATGATGCTCAGGAGTAGAATAGATATGACATTGCCCACTTCGGTAACACCCCACATGAAGAGATCCACGGGAGTGTTTCCTGCGATTGACTGAAAATACAGTATGATTGACCTATCAAAGCCAGAGGTAATTTTTTGATGTACTAAAACAGACATCATGATAAAGGCCAGCACCAACAGAAGAAACGGCCTTGATCTAACATCAAACAACCAATTTTGCAATTATAGTGCACCCAGACACGACATTTTTAATTTATCTCAAGATGGGTAAACAGCACATACTGTAAAATGTTTTGCAGGAATGATTCTGATCGGCTGAAAGATTTTAAGTTGGCAAAAAAAGATAACGGATGTGAAGATTCTAACCCTTGATGATTTCGACTTGAGGGGGAAGACTGTTCTTTTGCGCGTTGACATGAATTGTCCAATTGATCCTGTGACGGATGAGATTTCTGGAGCCAAAAGAATCGAAGAGGCAATTGAAACCATCAAGGCCCTAAGTAATGCCAAAGTGGTTGTGGTATCACATCAGGGCAGAGTTGGAAACAAGGACTACATCGGAATGGAGCAACATGCAAAAATTTTGGAAAAATTACTTGGTAAAAAAATCATTTATGTTCAAGATGTGATTGGCTCATTGGCACAATCTGAAATAAAAAAAATGAAAGACAGTGACATCATGTTATTGGATAATCTAAGATTTTGTGCAGAAGAAAATTACGAGTTTTCTCCAGAAGATGCATCAAGCACAGTAATGGTGAAACGATTAGGCAAGCTGTTTGATTTGTGCGTTCTTGATTCATTTCCAAGTGCACATAGGGCACATCCATCACTGGTGGGGTTTTCACACATAATACCAGCATGTGCTGGAAAAATTGTAGAGCGAGAAGTACGAAAGTTAGACGAAATACTTACGGTTGCAAAGGCACCTCACGTAATTGTACTCGGAGGCTCCAAAATCACAGATAGACTTGAAGCAATCAAGATGCTCATAAAAAGAGGCAGAGCAGACCAGATTCTTCTTACGGGTTTGATTGGCAATGTTTTCATGCGTGCACAGGCAAGAATCAAGTACTCACTTGGAATCAAGGGAGAAGAAGAGGCAGTTGCAAAGGCACACGCGTTGATGGGAGAATATCCAGATGTCTTCTTTACACCAGTTGATGTGGCAATAAACAAAGACGGTGAAAGACTGGAGCTTGACGTTAGGGAGTTAAACAGGGGGGATCAAATTTACGACTTGGGACCAAAAACAATTGAACATTATTCCAAAATCATATCAAGTGCTGGTACTGTTTTCATCAGTGGGCCTGCAGGATTTTTTGAAAATGAAAAATTCAGCTACGGTACAAAATCACTCTTAGAAGCAGTTGCAAATTCGATGGCAACAACCATAGTTAGTGGTGGACATCTCACATCAGCACTTAAAAGATATGGGCTGACAGAAAAAATAACACATATCAGTACGGCGGGGGGAGCGCTCGTGTTATATCTGACTGGAGAGAAGCTCCCAATGCTCCAATCATTAGAAAGTGCCGCTCAGAGATACAAATCTAAATAGCTGCCTTGCACACTGGGCAAACTCTTGATTCTGATTTTCCGATCGGAGATTCATTATTACATGAGTTGCACTTGATTTTTTCCACGTCATCAAACAACTTGAAGTATTGAGTGGTAAAGTTTTGCGCAATGTTTCGCATCAAACCCGAATCACATAATTCTGTGAAATATTTTTCCATGTCATCTATTACAACAGATTTTTCAATTGTGCTGTTTGTTTGAAGTATTTCAAAAATCTCATCGTTTGTGAATTTAGTGTCAGGATTGTTGTATTTTTCAAAAATCACTTTTCGAATTTCTAGTTGAATGTCAGTCAAGGGTAATTCCTAGTAGAGTGTCGAAGCCTCTTGCTTTAGTGCATCAGCATTTGTGTCATTTAGCTTGTTGGCAAGATACGTGTAAATGCCATATTTTAGTACTTTAAGCGATAAGAGGGCACATTTTATTCTGACTGCCTGTAGGTTTTGCAGTCCAAGTTCCCCTAGGATGTCCTCTTTTTGTATTTTCTTTACCTCATCAATGGTTTTTCCTTTTACAATTTCAGTTAAAACGGAGGAACATGCCAGACAAATTGCGCAGCCTCGTCCATTAAACTTGATGTCAGATACTTTGTTGTCCTGCACATTCATGAAAATGTCAATGCTGTCACCACACAAAGGGTTGCTGTCATGATATGTTACATCGGGATTCTCTATTTTCCCAAAGTTACTTGGGTGTCTAGAATATTCCACAATCATTTCATGATAGATATCTGCATTGCTACTCATAGTTTGAACAACCTCGCTGCTCGGTCAAGCGATTTTATCAAAACATCTACTTCTTCTTTGGTGTTGTAAATGTAAAAGCTTGCGCGGGATGTTGCTGCAACATCTAATCGTTCCATCAATACCTGTGCACAATGATGGCCGGATCTTATTGCAATACCATCTTCATCGATTATGGTTGCAAGGTCATGTGGGTGAATGTCTGCAAAATTAAATGAGATTACACCGCCACGTTTTGAAATGTCCTTTGTTCCATAAACTACGATTCCCTTGATTGCGGACATTTTTTCAAGTGCATATTTTGTTATTTCAATTTCATGGTTTCTGACATAATCCATTCCCAAATTATTCAGATAGTCAAGTGCCGCTGAAAATCCAATCACGTCTGCAATGTTTGGAGTTCCCGCCTCAAATTTGTATGGTAAGTCATTCCAAGTTGTTTCATATTTGTGAACCTCGCGAATCATGTCGCCTCCCCCGTGGAATGGAATCATTTGTTCAAGGAGTTCCTTTTTTGCCCATAAAACACCCACGCCTGTAGGACCTAGCATTTTGTGTGCAGAAAATGCAAAAAAGTCGCATCCAAGTTGTTGTATGTCAACTTTCATGTGTGGGACAGATTGTGCACCATCAACCAAAACTCGCACTCCTGCCTTTTTGCATTTCCTCATTACTTCGGGCATGTCAGTTATTGTGCCAAGAACGTTTGACATTTGGCTTATGGTGACAAGTTTTACACGACCAGTTGCAAGATAGGCATCAAGCTGGTCCAAGATTAGTTCCCCATCATCACTTACACCAATGTATTCCAGCTTTGCACCCTTTTCTTGTGTTAATAGTTGCCATGGAACAATATTGCTGTGGTGTTCATATTCAGTTGTAACTATAATGTCGCCTTCATTTACGTTCTGACGGCCCCAAGTGTATGCCACAAGATTAATTGCCTCAGTTGTACCTCGGACAAAGACTATCTCTTGTCGGTCTTTGATGTTGAGAAATTGTGCTACTTTGTCACGTGTCATTTCATATGCCGCTGTTGCTTCTTCTGCAAGGGCGTGAACTGCCCGGTGAATGTTAGAGTTGTAATTTGTGTAAAAATTAGAAATTGCGTTAATTACTTGAATTGGTTTTTGTGCGGTTGCGGCATTATCAAAGTAGACCAATTGCCTATCGTTTCGCACCTTTCGTTTTAGAATTGGAAAGTCTTCTCGAATTTTTTCAATAGAAATTGCAGTCTGCATTACTATACCTCAACATAAATCTCATTTTGATCTATTTTAACATTGTATGTCTTTAGTGATTCCTCTGCAGGCGGGTTCTGCGGATTGCCATTTTTCAAATTAAAAACGGAAAGATGTAATGGGCATCGTATTCCCTCATCACTGAGAAATCCAGTGGATAGGTCTGCTTCGGCATGCGTACAGATTCTGTCAGTTGCGTAAATCATTCCATTTAGATTGGTTATGAGAAGGCGTTTCTCATTATAATCAAAACTAAACATTTCGTTATTTCCAAGTTTGTCTTTACTACATGCTTTTATCCAAGTTCCCAAAACGCGCTCACCGGTATTTGTAGTGGGTTTCAAGCTGATCAGCTTCTTTGTATCTTACTTCCTCTACTTCAACTATTGATTTTAATTGCTCATCTGATTTTATGACCAGATCACGATTCTGCCATTTTGATTCTATCAGGTATGAAATCCACGCCCTTACCTGATATGACATTACTCTTGACATTGGCTCCAGAAATCCTTCAACAATTATTTTTTCTGCATCAGAGCGGTCAAGACAACGAGCCCCAAGATAGAATATTTGCTCTTCATCGATTTGTGCAACAGATGCAGAATGAGTTGCTTTTACATCATTTGTTAGGATTTCAAGGCCAGGTATTGCATCAGATTTTGCATCTTTGTCTAGTAGAATAGAACGTCCAGACAAAAATGATTTTGATTGTGTTGCAGTTTCCAGTATTTTTATCATTCCCTTGAACAAGGATTTTGATTTGTTTTTGAGAACAGATCTTTGTACTACTTGTCCTTCGGTTGATGGCTTTTGGTGAATTAGATTTGCAGACAAGTCAAATGATTGATCATTATTCCCAAACACCACCTCAGCATCCTGCACTGATGCGCCATTGCCATCTAGGTAATAGTTTGTTCTGTATCTAGACAGCATTGAGCCAAACAGTCCAAGGTATGAGTTTACCTTTGCGTCTTGAAATAAGGTAGAATTTCTTGTGGAAAAACTAACTGCGCTTTGATCCATTGCCTGAAATGATGTCAGATATAGTTGGCTGTTTGGGTGCGCATTAATTGTCATTAATTCCAGATACGCTTGTTGCTTGCTTGATTTTGGCGCATATAGTTCCTGCACTATACTTGCCTTGCTGCTTTCTTCTGCTATTATGATGTTTTTTGATATTGCAGATGTTCCATCGGGTGACACGGATGAGACAACATGGATTGGTTTTTCCAAGATAAGGTTTCTTGGAATTTTGATAAATATTCCTGAATTGAACGCGGCGTTATTTAGTGCAGTGTACTTGTCCTCGTTTGGATTACTTGATTCAAGTATTTTTTTGACAGTGTCACCATCTGTCTTTATTGCGTCATAAATCGATGTCACCACCAGTCCCTTTGATTTTATTTCGTCTGGAATATTGATTCGGTAAATGTTAGAGCCAATCTGAATTATGTTAATTTCTGATTCAAGCTCTTGCAGTCGTGGTTTTAATGAGTCAAAAATCACACTTTCTGAGCTTAATGAGAGAGATACCTGGGCAGGATCCATTCTCTTTGCATCAGTGTACTTGTTGTAAAGCGGAGATACTTCTGGTGGTAAGCTTTGATAAATTGAAAATGCGTTCTTTCGATATTGTTTTAGCCAGTCAGGTTCGTTCTTTGAGGTTGAAATCTCATCTACGTGAGTAGTGTTGATTGTTGATAGTGCTTGCATGTCAGTTCAAAAAAGGAAAGTAGGATTTTATCCTACAGAGTCGTCCATTTCTAGTTTTATGAGTCGGTTTAGCTCAACTGCATATTCCATTGGAAGCTCTTTTGTGAAAGGTTCCATGAACCCATTTACAATCAAGGTAAGTGCCTCTTCTTCTGTGAATCCCCTAGTCATTAGATAGAATATTTGCTCGTCACCAATTTTTCCAACAGTTGCCTCGTGAGTCACTGTTGCGTCTTCTTGGTTAATTTCCATGTATGGATAAGTATCAGTTTTTGATGTGTCGTCTAGTAGTAACGCATCGCATCGTACGGATGCCTTTACGTTTGCTGCTCCCTTTGCAACATGAAGTAATCCTCTATATGTTGATCTTCCGTTTAGTCGGCTTACAGATTTTGATGTAGTTCTAGATGTAGTATCAGATGCTAGGTGTACCATTTTTGCACCAGTGTCTTGGTGTTGACCTTTTCCTGCAAATGCAATTGATAGTGTCTCCCCATGTGCTTTTGGTTCAAGTAGATAAATTCCAGGATACTTCATTGTGATTTTGCTTCCAATGTTTCCGTCAATCCACTCTACCTTTGCTCCCTGGTATGCATATGCTCGCTTTGTTACCAAGTTGTAAACATCACTGCTCCAGTTTTGAATTGTGGTGTATCGCAGTTTGGCGTCTTTGTGTGCAACCAGTTCCACCACTGCAGAGTGCAAGGATTCTGAAGAATATACCGGTGCGGTGCAACCTTCGATGTAATGGACCTCGGATCCTTCATCTGCAATGATCAGTGTTCTTTCAAACTGACCAATGTTTTCTGCGTTAATCCTAAAGTACGCTTGAAGCGGCATGTCCACTTTGACTCCTGGTGGAATGTAGATGAAAGAGCCACCACTCCACACTGCAGAGTTTAATGCTGCAAATTTATTGTCCTCTGGTGGAATTACCTTGCCAAAGTATTTTTTGAAAATCTCCGGATGCTCTCTTAGTGCAGTTTCAGTATCAAGGAATATGACTCCTTTTTTTGCAAGATCTTCTCGTAGATTGTGATATACAACTTCTGATTCATATTGTGCACCTACTCCAGCAAGGAATTTCTTTTCTGCTTCTGGAATGCCTAGTTTGTCAAAGGTTTTTTTGACATTTTCTGGAACATCATCCCAGTTTTTTTCGCTTTTTTCTGAAGCCTTTGCATAATAATAAATATTTTGAAAATCAATTGAGCTAAGATCTGGGCCCCAGTTTGGCATTGGTTTTTTCATAAAGACATCATAAGATCGTAATCTAAAATCAAGCATCCATTGTGGTTCGTTTTTAAGTTTGCTGATTTCTATGACAGTTTCTCTTGTTAGACCTTTTTTGGCAAGATGAACATAGAGTTCGGTTGAATCTTTAAAATCATATTTTGAATAATCCATTTCTAGATTTTCTGTTGTCATGACATACAAGACTCCGTTATGTTATAAATAGATTCTACATGGTTTACTAGTTGTGCGACGGAGTAGGTCTAGCTAATATAGCTTAAGCTAATGAAAAAATATTTTTCATTGCTTCAAATGCACCAGGTACAGTATGTACGTCAGCGATTTTTGTGTTCACATTAAATTTTCTCAATTCCTCTGCGGTGAATGGGCCAATTGCAACGATCTGAATTTTTTCCAAGTGTTTCAAAAGATCTTTTTCTTCACAACTCTGCAACATGATTTCAAAAAACCCTCGAACGGATGATACGCTAGTGTATACGATTCCGTCGATTTTGTTTTTTGATAATAATTCTTGAAATTCTTTCCATTGAGTGGTGTCAGAAAATGCTTGTACGTCATACAGATAGTTCTCCTTTACCACCAATCCAATTTTTTCCAAAAGTTTTGCTAAAAATTCAGTTGATGCCCCACTTCGTGGAACGATTACTTTTTTTCCAACTGCATTTAATCTCGTAAAAACTTCACCCACACCTACAGATGAATATCGGTTTGGCATGTGTGCCACTTTGATCCCCTCAGATTCAAGTGCTGCTTTTGTCTTTGGACCCACTGCAACTACCATAGTATTTGCAACTGCAAGCTGAAGTTCGTGGTGTTTTGAGTTATTTTTTGCAACATCGAACAGCAGTTTTACTGCCTTTGAGCTCATAAACACAGAATAATCGGGATTAAACTCTTTAATTGAGTCTAGAAAGTCATCTACAATTTTTTCTCCCTTACTGACTAGTTCTATTGTTGGCAGTGGTATTGGAATTGCGTTTTCCTTTGAGGCAAGCTGGATAAACTCCTCAGAGTCTTCCTTTGTTCTTGTTATTGCTATTGTCTTTCCCTGAATCAATTTTTCCACCCAATTGTTTTGTGTAGTTTTACTACATTTCCTATTATAATTATTGATGGAGGTGTGATTTTGTGTTGTTTAATTTTTTTTTCTATGTCAGACAGCGTACCAACAACTAGTTTGTGGTTTTCAGTCGTACCGTTTTGGATTACTGCGACAGGAGTATTCTTTGAGAGGCCTCCCGCAATGAGGGATTTTGATATTATTCCTATTCTTGATAGTCCCATCATTATTACGATAGTTTCAACAGACTTTGCGAGTTGTTTCCACTTTACTTGGTCTTTTGTTTTTTGTGGATCCTCATGTCCTGTGACAAACACAACAGACGAAGAATATTTCCGATGAGTTAGTGGAATTCCAGAATATATCGCAGAACCAATCCCAGATGTTATTCCAGGTATGATTTCGAATTTTACTTTGTATTTTCTTAGATACTCTGCTTCCTCCCCACCCCTACCAAAGATGAACGGGTCTCCTCCCTTTAGTCGCACTACGCTTTTGTTTGATTTTGCATATTTTATCATCAAATCATTTGTGCTGTCCTGATGCTTGTAGTCATCCCCAACTTCGCGTCCAACATAGATTTTTTCTGTCTTTTTTGGAATCATCGAAATAATTTTTTTGCTTACTAATCGGTCATATAGCACAACATCTGCGTTTTTGATTAGTTCTACTGCACGTAATGTGATAAGATTCGGATCTCCGGGTCCAGCCCCAACTAAATACACAATGCCTGTCATTTGTTCCATTTCTCCAGCTTTTCTCTCCAATCCACAGCAAGATCATTTACACCTTTTTGTATCAATTCCTCTGCTACGGACTTGCCTAGACCGTATGGATCAGTCTTTGCGCCGCTTTGTTCCACCATGATTAATTTTTTCCCATCAATGGAATATGCTACAACAACAAGATTCAGGTTTGCTCCATTCACCTGCGCGTGTGCACCAATTGGAAATCGACATCCAGATTCCACAAATGTTGAAAGTGCTCTTTCTGATTCTACTGCAATTCTGGAATCTGGATCCTCGATTGTTTTTAGCATTTCTAGCGTTTCTTTGTCGTCTGCTCTGCAGATAATTCCAAGTGCACCTTGTCCGGGGGAAGGTGGAAAGTCAATTGTCGATAGTTTTGAATGGTTCACATCAATTCCAATTCGGTTTATTCCGGCCTGTGCAAGAACTATAGCATCAAATTTTCCATCTCGTACTTTTTTGATTCGAGATTCAACATTTCCTCGAATTGGTCGTACATCTAGATCTGGTCTTTTTCTTTTTACTTGTACTGCACGTCTCAGACTGCTTGTCCCAATTATAGAATTTGCTGGAATTGTTTTAAGTGTATGATCTTCTTTTGAGATGAAAATGTCATTTACTGCTTCTCTTTTTGGGACACAGCCAAGGACGAGATTATCCATTAGTATGGATGGGACGTCTTTTAGACTATGTACAGCAAAATCTATTTCGTGATTTGCTACTGCCTTGTCAATTTCTTTTTCAAAAATTCCTTTTTGATCTATTGTGAATAAAGGTCTTGCATCAGTATCACCCTTTGTCACGATGGTTTTTAATTCATAATCACAGTCAGGATTATTTTTTTTAAGTTCTGATATGACCCAGTTTGTCTGAGATATTGATAGCTGACTTCCCCTAGTGCCAAGAACGAATTTTTTCAATTTTTCACCATTTTTAGTGCGTGTCTATAAGCATCAATTGTTTTTTCGATATCATCAGGTGTGTGAGAATATGAAAAAAATGCAGTTTCAAACTGAGATGGTGGGATAAAGATTCCTTGTTTTAACAGATGATGAAAGAATTTATGGAATTTTTTTGTATCAGATTTTTTGGATGTCTTGTAATCAATTACAGGAGAATCAGAAAAGAAAATTTGAAACATTGAACTAATATGATTTAGTTGGTTCGGTATTCGCATATCGTCGGCAAGTTCACTTATTGTTCTTGATAGCACGTTGCAGTGTTCTTCAAGTTTTGGATAAATTTTGTTTTTTAGTGCCGTCATTGTTTTGATTGAACTTATTCCAGCTACAACTGAAATAGGGTTTCCAGCAAAGGTACTTGCCTCGTAAACCTTGCCATTTGGTGCGAGTTGATCCATTATGTCGCGTCTGCCTCCAACTGCAGATATTACAAATCCGTTACTTAGTGCTTTACCAAGAGTTGTTATGTCAGGGGTAATTCCAAAATACTTTTGTGCACCACCAACTCCAAGTCGGAATCCAGTTACTATCTCATCAAAGATAAGCGGTATGTCATGTTGTTTAGTGATTTTTCGCATTTCTTTGAGATAGTTCTTTTGCGGTAGTACTAGTCCCATGTTTGCAAGTATTGGCTCAACAATCACTCCTGCAATGTCTTTGTTTTTTGTTATGACGGATTCCAGTTGTTCGATATTGTTGTATTGTGCTACTATGGTATTTTTTGAAAAATCTTCAGGTACTCCATCCGAAATTGAGATCCCACTATGCGCTGAGCCAGAGCCCGCCTTTACCAGCATTGATTCGTGAGATCCGTGATAACATCCTTCAAATTTTATAATTTTTTTCTTTTTTGTAAAGCCCCTTGCAAGTCTTATTGCAGTCATTGTGGCCTCAGAACCACTGTTCACTAGGCGAACTTTTTGTATGGACGGATAATTTTTGATTATCAGTTTTGAAAGTTCAATTTCAAGTGAAGTTGGTGTTCCATACAAGGTTCCAATTTCTAGCTGTTTTTTTACTGCAGAGATTATCTCTTTTCTTCTATGTCCGAGTAATAATGCACCATAGCCATTGCAGAAATCAGTGTAATGATTCCCATCTTCATCCCAAATTGAGCTTCCTTGTGCTTTTTTTACGTAAAACGGATATGGCTCAGAATATCTAACTGGGCTGCTAACGCCAGACGGGATTACTTTTCTTGCTAAATTAAAGAGATTTTGTGACTTTGACAATGACTTGGCATGATTTTTTGTTATTATTAATCCTGACATACTCCCTACCCTAAAGGGCCATGGATTCTACTTTTTCTTTTTTTCCATCATTATTTCTCACGATTGGAATGGGTTTTTGAGAACCATTTTACCGAGTTCCAGGGTCACTTTCATCCTAAGTGTTGCCATTTTGGGGCATCAGTGTTCTCTACATACATTCTCTTTCTACATGTAATCGAGATATGTTGTTTCCCTGTTTTTCTATTGGGGTGATTGACAGCTACATTCTCAACCTCTATTTCAGAGGATTTGTTTGTATCCGTATGTTCTTGCGATCCCCCTGAAGACCATGATGGTGCGACGCAGGCGATCTCTATACCATACGTCATGATGTGTTTGGGGATTTTCAAGTTTTTAATGTCTGCGAGCGATTCATCACAACCCTGAAGGGTGTGGGCTTTCTTGCCCGATATTTGTAAATAACTCAAAATGAAAATTGGGCCACGGCTAGACAGAATAGGCATATCCAAAAATATCTAATTTTATTTGATTTTTTTCTAGCTAAGATTCACATTTGATGACAACGTCATCTTCACTGTTTTGAACGGTATTACATGAGTCGTTGTCATCCCCACCATCAATTACATCAATACCAGTTCCGCCAATCAATATGTCGTCTCCAGATTGGCCTTTGATCACGTCTGAACCGTCACTACCGTTAATGGAATCACTTCCTTCGTTTCCATATACAATGTCATCGCCATCTCCAGCTAAGATGCAATCGTTTCCTTTTTCACCAAATATTATGTCGTCGCCACCAAGACCAATTATCAAGTCTGCAACACCCGTGCCAACAAGAATGTCGTCGTCTTCTTTTCCAATTACTACATTATAGGATGATTCTGGTTTTCCGCAGGCATCAACTTCAACTGTTTGTGTTTGGCTAACGGTGTTACCAAATTTGTCTACTGCAGTCCAAGTTACGATTGTCTTTCCAAGTTGGAACAAGTCTGGAGCGTCGTTTGTTACTTTAGGCGCAATATCAGTTAGATCGGTAACTACAGGAGTTCCTACAGATACTGGAGTTTTTAGTGATACTGCGTCAATTATGATATTATCTGGAATTGTCAGTTTTGGTGCAGTAGTATCGACTATCGTAATCTTTTGAGTGGCAGTTGCAGAATTGCCGGATTCGTCAGTCGCAGTCCATGTTACT
>JAHEXS010000086.1 GCA_023252015.1 Candidatus Nitrosotenuis sp.
AATATTCATCTAACATCTTTGAGGCTTCAGTTGTCAGGAATGCCATGTATTCTTGATCCGTATTTGGATAAACAATCACGGACTTGCATCCTAGTGGCATTTCTGCTAAATGTTTTAACTTTAATTCGTATAGTGATCCTTCTCTTACTCCAGAAGCTGATAAGAATAGAAGTACTGCCTTATTTCGTATGCTCGATGTAGCATTGAGCATTTTTTTAATATCCTCAGTAGTCCAAGCATGACCGCTAGAAGATTTTGTTTTTTCTGGAAATAACTGTCTGATTCTTTTCCAGTTTAGTATTAGATCTGATGACATGATGACCAAATGCTCAATGGCAGAAATCGCAATCTTGTGATAACTAAGTGATTTTCCTTCTGATTTTAAGTGCATTACATAATCTTCTATCATTTCTTGAATCTTCTTTTGCTCGATTTTTACTATTGATTCAGGTGATTTTAGTCTGTAATATTGAACGAATTTAGAGACGTGGTAATTGTATTGTTTTCTAGTCGATTCTGATTTAATAGATTCTAGGAATAACCTCATTATGCGTGAATCTTCCATGTTTGCCATTTGTATTACTTGGTTAAATGGCTGTTTTCCAGTAATATGTCTAAAGTTAAATGTTCCTCTTTGTTATCAATGCAAGGAGTAATGATCGTATGGTGCAATTTTTGATAGTTGAAGACTTGAGCACACACTATATCACGGAAAAAGGTCATGTGCACGCCGTTGAAAATGTTGATTTCAATTTAGAGGATGGCGAATCGATTGGAATTGCAGGAGAAAGCGCATGCGGTAAAAGCACTCTTGGGTTATCTATAATACGGATGATTCCTGGAGGAAAAATAATTTCTGGCAAGATTCTAGTCGATGGGGATTCGATACTGGAACTATCCGAAGAAGAATTTGATAAAAAACAACGCTGGAAAAAGATCTCAATGGTATTTCAGGGTGCAATGAACTCACTTGATCCTGTATTTACCGTATCTCAGCAGCTCTCTGACGTTCTAAAACAACATGATTTTGATGGAGATTATTCTGACGCAATGAAATGGGCAGTGAGCTCTGTTGGCCTCAAAGAAGACGTTCTGCAAAAATATCCACATGAGTTGAGCGGTGGAATGAAACAGCGCATAGTTATCGCAATGGCGTTGTTGTTGAGGCCAAAAATTATGATTGCTGACGAGCCAACAACTGCCCTAGACGTACTGGTTCAGGCACAAATTCTCAACTTGCTCAAAAATCTGAAAAAAGACGGAATGTCAATAATGCTAATCTCCCATGATTTGTCAACAATTTCTGAGATTTGCGAAAAAGTTGGGATAATGTACGGAGGCAAAATGATTGAATTTGGCACATCGCATGAAATATTTGAAAAACCAAAACATCCTTACACGCAAGCTCTAATTCAATCGATTCCAAGGTTACATGGCACTGAAAAACCAAAATACATTCCAGGAAGCCCGCCCAACCTACTTGATCCAAAACCTGGATGTCGATTCATTGATAGATGTCCATACGTAATGGAAAAATGCAAAAAAGATCCGCCTAAATTCAAAACAGACTCTGGCTATGTGCTGTGCTGGCTTTACGAATAATTTCTAACTAGTGGAAGACACGAGTCGATAATTCTCAACATTTCGGAGCGAATCACCTTTTTATCAATTGATACCCAAACTCTGTGTTTTTTTATTGCAAATGAAATTGTTTGTACTTTCTTTCTTTCTTCCCAGACAAATTCAATTTGGCCCAAGCTCTTATCAAATTCCCGTTCCATGCCAGTCTTGATTGCAATGTGAGAAAACTGACTCAGTGTGTTCTTTGCATTCAAAAACGGTTTTAGCCCATTTTTTCTTTTGTATGCAAGCAGTTTGCCGTTCTTTCCTATCACTCCTACAAATCTAATGTATGGACTAATAGTTGAAATCTTAAAACAAATTTCTTGAAGTTCTTTTTTTGTCAATTGAATTTCTCTCTGACCTATGATATTTTAATATCGTGGTTCCTGTGATTTTCTATGGTTTAATAGTCTAAATTAAATCGTCAGGATGTGGATATTTCGGCGATTTTTCCCTTTGCTGATGGCATTGGTTATATCGGCCTCGCACTCGTAAGCTTTTTTGGCTCATTAATTCCGTTTGTACCGTTACCATCATTCATCTTTCTGGCTACGATGGCTGCAGGTGACAAATTCAATATCCATTATTTGGTGCTAATTTCGGCGTTAACTGCGACTGTTGCAAAACAAATAATATTCCTCATAAGCTATGGCGGCAGAAAAATGATGAATGATAAAACCCGTATCAGAATGAAACCGTTTGAACGACTGGTAAAAAGATATGGTGCAGCTGCAGCATTTGTGGCTGCCGCAACTCCGATTCCGGACGATTTGATTTATGTTCCGTTGGCACTTGCAAGGTATAACCCAGTAAGGTTTTTCATATCTACATTCATTGGGAAAATTGTTTTAGGTTATGTGGTTGTGTTATTGTCTCATTTCTTTGGCATGACCTATGTAGAACCGTTTCTTGAAAATATCAAAGATCCAATAGTAGTATACTTTGGATTTGTAGTTTTTGCCGCAACGATGACTGCCGCAATACTGTTACTGCTGAGATTAAACTGGGAAAAAATTCTTGGGAAATTTGCACCGTGGGCCGTGCAGAATGACGACGAAAATTAGGTTTTAATTTTAAAATTCCAAAGTTTTTCAGTTCCTTTCTTTATACCGACTCGTGAACCAGTGCTTATCTTTCCATTAATTTTGTCTTCATCTGTAATGTATAGGTACGATGAATTGACAAGATCCTCGCCGTAATGCATTTTTGTAATTCCAAGGGCAATTGTAATCTTTGCAGGACCGTTTGTAAGATTTGAAATGTTGTCTGTCTTTCTATTCTGGATCATGACATCGATTCCGTCTTTTGGCTCTAGTGTTCTGATCAAAACTGCTCCTGCCTGAAAATTCTTACTCTTGGCTACTGCGTTTACGCAATAATGCATTCCATATGTAAAGTAGACATATGCGTGACCTACCTCGCCAAACATCGCCTTGTTACGTTCCGTCATGCTTCTAAAAGCATGGCTTGCAGGATCATCGCTGTGTCTGTATGCCTCAGTTTCAGTTATTATTCCAGATAATGTCTTTTTTCCAATTTTGCGAACTAGTGTTTTTCCAAGCAGGTCCTTTGCAACTTGGACCGTATTTCGCGCGTAAAATTCCCGGGACAGTCTCGTTCTAACCATTTTTGATTTCGTCAAGGGCTTTCACTAAATTCTGTATGTCTTTTTCTAATACTGGTATCAGATCTTGATTGTATATTGTAGCTGCTGGATGGAAAGTCAAAAAGTAAACCCTGCCATCTTTTTTTATTGTTTTTCCCCTGTTTTTTGTTATTTCTCCCTTGCCTAGAATTGAGTTGCTCGCAGTATTCCCCATAATGCAAATTATTTTTGGATTTATTAGTTTGATTTCATTATTGAGATATTCCATGCACGAACTACGTTCTAGTTCCGTTGGAACGCGATTGTCTGGAGGTCTGCATTTTACAACATTTGTTATGTAAACTGATTCTCGCGAGAGTCCAGCTCTTTCTAGCATTTCCGAGAGTTTTTTTCCAGCTGCTCCCACAAACGGTTCTCCTCTAAGATCCTCACTTCTGCCTGGTGCCTCGCCAACAAAGACGATCTCTGCATTTTTGTTTCCCTTTCCTGGGACTGCATTTGTCCTTGTCTTACACAAGTCGCATTTTGTGCAAGAAATAACTTGATTGTGAATGTTGTCAAGCTCTGCCATTTTATGCGCCCACACTTTTTACTGTAGCAACTCCACGAATTGACGGGCCGCCATTTCCCATCTTCATTTGTTGCATTGGATCTCCTTTACCGCAATTAGTAATCGGTCTTACTGTAAAATCCTTTCCACATGCATCAATCGAATTAAAAAATTCCGGAGCAGTTCCAACTACAATTACATCTCTTAAAAGATCCGACACTTCACCATTTTCAATTTTATTTGCGTATTGACACGATATACTCCAATTGTACCTTCTCATATCTATTGAAGGTATCTTCATGTTTGATATGAGATATCCGTTTTTAACATCCTTTATCATTTCTTGTGGATTCCAATCGCCTTTTTCTATACACGTGCAAGCCATTCTGATTAATGGCATAAACCGATATGATGTTGCACGCATGCTCGCATTTGGCTTTCTATTGAAAATACTCGCTGTCTCACGACTATACATGTGATCTACAAGTTTGCCGTCCTTTACAAGCTGTTTTCTTTGTGATTTTGTACCCTCATCATCATAATTGTACCACCCAAGATTTCCTTCTATCGTGGGATCGTCTATGACGTTGAGGTTTTTTGAGCCAATTTGTTCTCCGAGCATTCCTGCCCACCATGCCCCACCTGCCCACGCCATTTCCTTTCCCAAAACCCTGTCTGCTTCCGATGGGTGACCTAAAATCTCATGCGCCAAAAGCGCAACAAAGTCTGGATTCATCACGACTGTTGCTTTTTCTTCTTTTACAGGTTTTGCATCAAGCAGTTTTACTGCCTTGTCTGATGTTTCTTTTGCTATGGAAAACATATCTACGCTCTCTGTAATTTTTTCTAGACCCCCTCTCCCGCCCTCCGTTGTGTTTATGGACTGGGTCAATCCAGCTTGATGTGCAATTGCAGTTAAATCCATTATGGTATCTGAAAATTCCTGCATTATTTTTGTCCCTTCGCTGTTTACAAAATACTTTGATACCGTACTTGATGATGCACTCACAATACTTTTGGTTATTTTTTTATTGTCTCGGATTATCCTGTCGCAGTCAAACGCAACCTTGCCTAATGAGTAAGGTGTAACCTCTTTTTTTATTTTATATTTGATGTTTTGTATAACTGATGGAATTTCTGCCAAGATAACCTTACTTTTCTTTTTTTGTGAGTAATGTTTTGCGGCCTTTATGGCATTTGTGATGCCGTTATCTATCATGGTAATATCTGAGGTAGAGTAAAACCCCCAAGCTCCGTCACATAATACTCTAATGCCAATTCCAGATTCGTGGTGGGTTACAATGTGCTCGATGTGGCCGTTTTCAATGACAAAGCCATGTTTTTCAATAACTTCTGATCTTGCGTCACAGTATGAGCATCCTTGGTTTTGGGCAAACAATATCGCTTTCTCAGCATGTTCTCTTAACACGTTATTTGCTGGATGTGCTATGTTCTTTTATAGACTTTGACGGCAAAAGACCACCCGGATTTATCCCGACGAATGCCGGTAATTACGTAATGACCGCCTTGTCAAATACGATAAATTCACAAAAAACACTCAATGTCATAGCCAAGCAAAGTGGAAGAACGTCGTACTAAAGATGTGAACTTCTACCAGTCAACACGTAACGCCGAAACTGGATTGAGTTCAGACAGAATACCG
>JAHEXS010000087.1 GCA_023252015.1 Candidatus Nitrosotenuis sp.
TGATAATACAAGAGATGCATTCAATGTGGATTATTATGTGATTTTGGCATTAAAACCGTCAGATGTTTACCAACACATAACAGTTAACTTCAAATGCGTTCCAGTAAATATGTCTCATTGTTTACACAGAATCGCTTTTTATAATTTTGAAATTCTGTTCCAAAATACTCAAATCTGGCACAAAAAGCCCAACAATGGAACTCATGGATGTAAAAAAGGCAAATCTATTTTCAAATTCAAAAATAAGAAAAATAAACCCAAACTGGTTTACTGCCAAAGTTCACATGACTGAGATTTCTAACATCATAAACTTAAAAGAACAGAACATTTACCATGTTTATTTTGAGAATGGCGCAAAAACCAAAGTGCACGTGCACGATGGAAATCAAATACTGATTGTCACAAAAGGGAGCGGAGCCTTGGAAACATTTTCAAAAAAGGGAAGCAGAAAGGATCATTTCGGTATTAAAAGAACCAAAAGAATTAGCCTCAATCTGGGCGATGTGGCCTATATCAAAAAGGGAACTCTTCACACTCACGGCTCCGCAGATAAAAAGCACCTTTTTTCTCACATCGCAATTAACATTATTCCTGCAAAAAACAAAAAATACAAGACCACGTGGTATGAATCTGATTTTAAAACATTTGCAAGTAATATCATAAAATAATTAAAAATAGTTGAACAATGATCCTACCTGATTGCTGTGTTCTAAACTAGACCTCTCTATGGCTTATAACTAGAATGACATTAAACAAAATTGTTGGAATCGTCATCGATTGAAATACGAAGAGCGTTTGGCTTTCTTTTCATCTGTGTTTCAATTGCAGTTGTAGCAGGTGCAATTTTAAGCGAAGTTGTTTTTCAAAACAAGCTTCCGTTCTATTACTACGGAATAGTTTGGGTTGGAAGTTTTGGAGTAATAATCGGCTCGAATTTCAAAAAGTTTTCCAAAATACTTCCAATGATTCGTCAAAGAATGAAAAACAGCGTAAAATGGCCTCCGTATGTTAGCGCGATAAATGGAATTTGTTGGGCAGGGCCGTTTGTTGCAATTGGTGCATTTCCATCATTACTGCAATATCTGATACTTCTTGGGATTGGACTTGGGAATCTCTCAACTTATCTCATAATGAAAAAATTTAGCAATCAAGACAACAAAGAACAGATGATTGTTGGGTGCATTGCGTTGGCATCCATACCTGTTGCAGTTTTCATAGATACTAGTCTGGTGACATTACAGGATGTTGCAGTTGTACTCTCTAGAATACTAATTGCAATATCTTATGCTGCCGGAGGAATTTACGCTAGACGATAACTTAATCACAAAATACGTACTTGCGTTCGCCCTTGCTTTCAGGGGTGTTCTCAATACTGACCAGAATGAACTCTTTTTTGGCATCCAATAGACTTTGATCTGGAGCGCGTTTGTTTTCATGAATTTCCTCGTATTCCTCCAGTGAAAGCTTTTTGCGTTCGCCTATCTCTACTTCAAGATTCATGTTTTTTACAATTTCTTTGTAGTCTGGCTGCACAGTTCCACTAAACACCATTGCACTGCTTCCGCTACCGTATGAGCCAAATCCTATGCGTTTTTCTGCTAGGTCGACTCCATTTTGGAATTCAAACTCTAAACAGCTTCTGAATCCAAGATACAAAGATGCGGTGTACAAGTTTCCAATCATAGTTGACGCAATAAGGGAGCTTGCTAGCTTGTCTTCATAGAACTGTCGGTACTCTTTTGTCTTTGTGAAAAGCTTGGTAAATTCATGATCTTTTGTCATGTATTCCTCATCTGCCAAAATTGATTCTATGGTGCCACGCGGGTCTTTTGGAACTGGCTCTTCCATTCCTGTCTGTTCAACTGTTCTCTTCCATCTTGGCAGGCCTCTCCATTCTCTTCTAAGCAAGTACGCCAGTGCCTTTTTGCCCATATTGGAATATGGCAAGTGCATGCAAAGGTAATCGATATGATCTAAAATTGTTTCACCCTCGTTTATTTTGATTATTCCTGTGGACAATGCCTTTTTCTTGTAGGCCTCAAATGCCTTTTTGACCTGAATCAAGTACAGTAAATTAGAATACTGGCCGTGAACAATTGGTGTTTCCTTTCCAAAAGGCCTGTAGAAATCATACTCATTTTTAATCGAAGTGGATGTTACCTTTGCGTCAAACTGGAGTAATCTAGGTTTGTCATTGAGAAGCATTGCAACCGCTCCTGCTCCTTGGGTGTATTCACCAGTTGAACCCATATCGTATTTGGCAATGTCTGAAACTACAACAATGGCTGATTTTCCTTCAGCCTCTCCTGCTCTAATCCAATTAGAATTATCATACAACGCATAAGAACCGCTTACACATGCAAATTTACACTCTATTCCTCCACAATGCTCAAAGGAATCTGGGCCGTAAACCTGTTCGAGCATTCCAATCACATAGGAGTTTAGAGCCTTTGACTCATCTAGGGATGATTCGGTTGCGACATAAAGTCTGCCTACGTCCTTCGGAGAGACGTTGTTTTTTTGCATTAGTTTGAGGCATGCGTTTGCTGCCAGACATGCTGGATCTTGATTTGTATCAACTATTGCCATCTTTGATATTCCTAATCCGCGCTTTAGCTTTTCAGGATCAACTCCCCTTGCCACGGCAAAGTCTGTCGAGTCAACAAAAAGCCTTGGAATATAGATGGCTATGTCATCTATGCCTGCCGCCATGAGCTTCCCTTCTCAAATTTGAATATAAGGTTTGTCAGTTCAACATGTTCTACTAACATGTAATCGTGTTAAAATTTGTGATATTTTCGGTTATTCAAATTTGTTTGATAATTTTTTACAATTAATATTTAATTTGATGTAATTATTAGTTATTTTGGATAAATTAGGACAATATCATGATTCGATAATCCAGCCTTTTTGCATGACTGGTTTGTCCTCGACCTCTCCGATTCCAGTTGCGTATCGCCAAATGATTGGCGCATCTGTTGACATTTTGATCTTTATTTTTATCAGGGATTCGGTTTCATTTGCAAGATTACTGCTTGCGTTTCCGTGGTTTTGGCAGAATTTGCATTTTGAATCAAGCTTGATTGGTTCTGTATCTGATAGTGGATATGCTCTACATGCAAGTGGCCTTTGCTCGTAAATCATACATGGAAATCCGCCATGCGGCGATTTTTTTCCAGATTTAGTATCTAAAAAGGGACAGGTGTTTCCGTTTTCTTCGATTCCCATCATTTGGTATGCGATTACTTCGGCTGGCTCGTCAGATTCGTATGATATGCCAATTCGCGGAAGAATTGTCACGTTAAGGTTATGGGCTTTGGCAAGGGCGTGGATTTTTTCCTTTTCTTCAGGGAGAATCAATACTCCTATTTTGCCGAATTTTTTTGAAGGATAATACTCGCGTTCAATACAGCACTGCGAACAATCCTGCACACAGTTAAAATCCACATAATGCAAAGAGCACCAATCAATAAAATCTAGTTGTTTTGTAGTTCTTTGGAATCCAATACCTTGACAAAAACCTCGTATGGCTGAGCTCCTGGTATCTTTACGATTTTGTTGTTTGCCCCAATGACTATGAATCCAGGCGTTCCTGTGAGGCCTAGTGTTTTTGCATCCTTTGCACTGGTTTGAATCATTTTCATATATTTTTCACTTGAATTACACTCTGTGAACTTTTCTACGTCCAGTCCAAGATCTTTGGCAAATTTGAGCTGGTTATCAGACGATGCCCAACCGTTGTTCTCCCCCGTCCAATGATTGTATAGTACGTCATGGTATTCCCAAAACTTGCCTTGCTCTCCTGCGCAGTGCGATGCATGTGCAGCAACAACTGAATCTTGGCCTATTATGGTAAAGTCCTTAAACAGCATTTTCACTTTTCCCGTTTTTATGTAGTTTTCAACAATGCTGTTCTCTGTGTCATGAAAGAATTTGTTGCAGAAAAAACACTGATAATCTCCAAACTCTACTATTGTGATTGGCGCGCTTGCATCACCAAGGACCGGCGATGCGTTTTCAGTCAATACCGATAGACTGATGGTTTGAGGAGTATCATTTTCCGTTAGTACGGGTTTTGCATTTTCATGCTCTGATTGCTTTATGTCCGATACACTAAATGGCGTTCCGCCGTTTGCAGACATGGCATAAAAGACTCCAATTATGGCAATTGCTGCTATTGCCACACCTATTGCCAACGATGGAATGTGTATGTTCAACAAAACCAGGTCAAATTTGGACGAATTTAGTTCTTTATCTTGTCCTGATGAATTGAACACATCCACGTTAATCTAAAACAAAGTAGCGATCATAACTGTTGTCTAGTGATAAATTGTGGACCATAACTATTGCTATAGCGCTGTCATCTCTTTTGATACTTGCATATTTTGTACTGTTTCCAATCACAAGCAAGGAGGGCACAGTGGAGCAGACAAAAGTAAGGCTTGATAAGGCAATAAACAAATTTGAAACAATTCGTGAGGAATCAAAACGCGACTCAATACTAACTCCACTCAACTTAAATCCGTAAACCTGGTGACTGATTAGTCGATTCTATAACTGCATCATGGGATTCGGATTCCTTTAGTTCTGTGATATAGTCAAGGTCATTTCTTGTCTGATATCCTTCTTTGTTTATTTTTTCAACCATCTGGTTGTAGACCCATCTACACGCATTCAGAGCATCATGCAGTTTTTGTGATTGTTCGGAATTTGGATAGAGTCTGAATTTGTTATGTCTTTTGCAATGATTGTTTTAGAGATTATTTTTGCCTAAAACCATTCTGGTTGAACCAGTGCTTACCTTCTGTCTACATCTCGTTTTCATCCCGAAGGGCTCGGGTTTTCTCGTTCGCATTTATAAATCCCGAGTCTTTGAAAAAAACATGAAACGCGTTTTTGTCAATGGGTATGGCTCCATTGGGAATCGTATCATACAATTCATCAAAGATGATCCTGAAATCAAGGTAATTGGCGTCGGTAAGAATTCTCCCGATGATAAAGTAAATGACGCAATCTCACGTGGATTTGATGTTTATGTACCTGAAAAAAATATTGACTCTTTTAAGAATTACAAAATCAAAGGAACAATTGAAAACATACTAAATGACTGTGACCTTGTAATTGACGCAACACCTGGAGGGACAGGATACATCAACAAAAAACGCCTCTATGAGCCAAAGGGAATAATGGCAATATACCAAGGTGGAGAGTCTGTATCTGGAGACGAACGCGTCTCTGACTTATTGTTCAATTCCCGTGTAAACTACAAAGAGGCATTTGGCCAAAAACACGTCATGCAGGGAAGCTGCAATGTAACTGGAATGGGAAGAATACTGCAACCACTGCGCGAAAAATTTAGTTCACAATTGGTTAGATTTGATGCGGTTCTAGTACGTAGATGGGCAGACCTTGAACAAACAAGTAAAACAGTT
>JAHEXS010000088.1 GCA_023252015.1 Candidatus Nitrosotenuis sp.
GCAAAATGTTAGTTTTGGATTTGATGAAAAAAGTATTGACTAATCAGATTTACTTGTTGTAGACTGTATCATGATGTTGAATATTATTTCGTGATACATACTTCTAATTCCAAAGTTGCTCTGGTGACCTACGGAAATTGCTGAATTTGTAAATATGTTTTAGGGAATGGAGGATCAGATCCTCAAAAGTCAAGGATTTAGTAATTACCTATACGACGTTAAGTTTTCCAAAACAGTAACAATAGATGCGTAAATCTTAAATCATATCACAAAACGATCGTTTCAATGAAGACAGCTAGTATCTACATTCTGGCAATCCTTGTTTTGGGATTAATTGGTAATCCTATATTACAACATACCATAATTTACCAAGACAAGGCACATGACAATCTGTATCTTTTGGGAGTAAATGCATATGCCGAGTCGGACAAAAACAAACACGATCTGGAGACTAACAATGACCAGACTGACAACAACCAAACCGATGAGGATCAATCTGAAGATGACCAGACTGACAACAACCAAACCGATGAGGATCAATCTGAAGATGACCAGACTGACAACAACCAAACCGATGAGGATCAATCTGAAGATGACCAGACTGACAACAACCAAACCGATGAGGATCAATCTGAAGATGATCAAACAAACAGTACTCAAACAAAACAACAGATGATGGAGAAAAACTCAGAAGAGATAATCACAAAACTTCAACAAGAAATAACGCAACTAAAAAAGAATCTCCAAACACTCATTGAAAAATTACAAAACGGTGAGTACTATGGCGACATCTCTAATCTTGACACGCAAATAAAATCATACGCTGTTACTTTTGAGGGGACTGCAACCTCAATGGATGGTCTCTCTACGCAACCAGTAACAGGTGAACTCTTTATCGAGAATCTCGTCACTAACGACTACTTTGCCAAGTTCAAGGTAACTGGAGGGGAAATACAGGTAGGCCAAACAACGTATGACTTGGCGTTTGGTAAGGTTCGCGTAACATCAAATGATGCAATAAAGAATTCAATGGTATTGATTGGACAAGTAATTGACGATCAAGGAAACGGAAGTACTATTCGTATGAATATTGATTCTGCACAGCCACTAGAGGAAGATTTTGGACAAGAACCAATTGATCTTCAAATTAACAGTCCACAAAGCAAAATTGCCGGCCAATGGCTCCTAGAAGGAAACGGAAAGTTATCCTTATCCTAATTTTTTATCCTAATTCAAGCAAAAAATCTGAGCAACAACTGAAGCAGCGTTAGATAACTCCTTTGAGAAATCAAATCTTATTTGATTTGTTTTCAAGCCGAGCTTTGTTCTAGTCCATTTGTATCTATTTTTGCAGAAAAGCATTCGTATTTTTTTGCTAATGCATTTAGTGTTTTTTTAAGATTTGATTTGTCTGCTAGTGCAATTATGCATCCGCCGTCTCCGGCACCAGTTAGCTTTGCGCCATATGATGCATCCTTTACTAGACTAATCATTGAATTTAGTATATCATTTGAGACTCCAATTTTTTCTAAAAATTCCTGATTTTGTATCATCAATTTTCCAAGTTTTACCAAATCGTTTTTTTGTAGGGCGTCTAATGCATCCTCAATCAGATTTACTTCCAGTATACACAGAGATGAGAAAATTTCCGGTTTTCCATCCTTGAAATGCTTCACCATGGATACTACCTTGCTTGTAGAATGAATAATTCCAGAATTTGCCACCACGAGCTCAAGTTTTGGCACAATCTCTAGTTTTTTGATCTGCCCGTCCTTACTATATTCTAAAATTCCGCCATAGGTACACGCAGTACAGTCTGCACCAGACGTGTTTTCAAAAATAGTCCTTTCTGCGTCAATTGCAATTTTTAGGATTTCTTCTTTTGTATGATTCTCAAAAAGGCTGGAAATTGATCCTGCCGCTGCAACACAACACGCAGATGATGAGCCAAGCCCAACCCCTGATGGAAATTCGGAACTAACTCGTATTCTCATACCTGCTTTTGAATGAAACTTTTCAAGCATTTTTTGTGCAATGTATACTAGGGGACGAAACACAGAATCTGCGTTTTTGTACGAGTCCGATTTTGGAATTACTAGTTTGCCAAGACCAGACTCTATCTCTATGTTGTTTGTCTTTGTCATCTCTGATTCTACTGTGATTCGCTTGTCTATTGCGCACAAGATTGCCTTTCCACCATACACGATAAAGTGTTCTCCAAACAGAATTATTTTTGCAGGGGCTGATGCGACTGATTTCAAGTAAAAACTATAGCTGCATATCCAACAACTGAGCTCTTATCGCCTGTTATGTCCCCACTGGTTGCATATTTTAGCAGCTGGCCTTTTGTTGCCCCTAATTTTTTACATGCAACCATAGTTGTAGCGATGGCCCCGTATCCGCATGCACTAACCCTCCTTTCACGTAGTATTTTGTAGAATTCCTCAACATCCAAATCAAGTATTGGCTCAATGAGTGCCTTGTCCTGGCTGTGAGCAAACTCGTTTGGCTCATAATGAGTAAAATCAGAAGATCCGATGATTGTGGTCTTTTTCACTTCCGCTAGTTTTGATATGGCGTTTCCTATTTGGATAGCAGAATCGTATTCCTGATCAATTAGGGATATTGGAAGTATCTTGAATTTGTTTTTGCAAAATTCCTGCAGCATTGGTACCTGTACTTCGATGCTGTGCTCTCTTGTGTGGGAAAAAAAATCTATCTCGACTAGATTAGTTATCTGGATTATCTCTTTTGCAGCCTCTGAATCTACTTCTACTCCCCCAAGAGGCGTTTCCCACGTGCAGTCCTTCATTGTTGCAATGTTGCAGCCAATCCCCCAGTGGTTTGGTCCTAGTATGATGGCAAGATCAAAATCCTGATTTGAAATTAAATTATATGAATGGGTGGCAATTGGACCCGAATACATGTAGCCTGCATGGGGGCATATGACTCCGTAAATTTTTTCGGTTAGTGTTTTTGATTTTGAAGCGCCAAATTCATGTGAAAAACAATCGCTAATTGATTTTTGTAGTTCGCTTTTTCCTTTTGGATAGAACATCCCGGCTACAGCCGGCGTTCTAATACGCATTACTCGTTTTCCTCGTCCGCTATCTTTGTTTCAAAGTCATCTATTTCGTACTTCATTGGGTCGGATTCGCTGAGCTTGCCCTGTTGGATTAGGATCTCGCGTGCTAGCAACCAAAATACCGTTGCAAGTGATTTTCTTCCCCTGTTGTTTGCTGGAATGACAATGTCAATCATTGATGTTACGTTGTCTGTGTTGGAGATTCCGATTACTGGAATTCCTGCATTTGTTGCCTCTATGATTGCCTGTGAATCCACTTGAGGATCTGATATTATGACGAGTTTTGGTTCTGTGTAGAACGGTAAAGACGGATTTGTAAGTGAGCCCGGCATGAACCTGCTGAGCATCTTTCTTGCCCCAGTTATTTCGCAAAATCTCTCAATTGGCGTGGTTGCATATTCTCGTCCAGAGCATACCAGAACTTTATCAAAGTCCATTCTGTTAATGAATTTTGCAGCAGTCTTGATTCTGTCTAGTGTTTTGTCTAAATCTATCATGTAGAGGCCCTCTGGGCTTGCCTTTGTGATAAATGGCTGCATGAAAGTGGTCTTGACAGTAGTTCCTACTCTAATTCCTGTGGATAGGATCTTCTTTTTGATGTCTTGAGGTTCTGTTTGCTGGCTCATCTTGCGATTTTAAATCTCTGCCATGCCTCGTAATAAATCATGCTCTGATAACCTGATTAACTCGTTTAGTTTTGCTACTCGTTCGCCTCCAACTACACCCACTTTGAGCATTTTTGAGCCAGTTGCAATTCCAATGTGAGAAATTTGATGATCCGTGGATTCGCCAGATCTATGGGATGTAATTAGCCTGATTTTGTTTTTTGTAGCAACTTCGGCAAACTCTAGTGCATCATAAAGACTTCCAGCTTGATTTACCTTGAGGATTGCTGCATTGCAAGATTTTTTCTTTATTGCCTTTTGCAGAATTTTTGCGTTTGTCACAGTAAGGTCGTCTCCAGTTATCAGCACCTTTGGGAATTTTGCCGTAATCTCTGCCATATCTTCAAAGGCCTCCTCGTGTACCGCGTCCTCCGCATAGATGAGTTTGTATTTTTTAATTATCTGTGATACAAATTCAATTTGCTTCTCTGGCGTATTTTCAAATCCAGCTCTCGAATAGACATATTTTTTCTTTTTTGTATCCCACTGAGTGGATGAAGCAAAATCTACTCCTAACGCAACTTCTTTTCCAAGCGTATATCCTAGATTTTCACATGCCTTGACCGACACATCCAGTGCCTTTTCGTTGTCCATTTGAGGTGCCCATCCGCCCTCATCCCCTCTGCCGTTTGTAAACATTGGATCTTTTTTTCGCAACACATTGCCCAATTCCTTGTGTACTGCCAAATTCATTTCAATTGATTCTTTTACTGTCTTTGCTCCTACTGCACAAACTAGGATTTCTTGGATGTCTGGGGTTCCGGGGCCTGCATGAGCACCACCTCCCAAAATATTCCCTATGGGGAATGGAAACTGTGGTTTTTTTGTCTGAGATATTACCTTAAACATTGGTTGGTTTTGCGCCTTTGCAGCAGAATCGACCGATGCTATAGTAAGCGCATATGCTACTGCCCCACCTATCTTGGAATAGTTTGACGTGTTGTCTATTTTGCGCAGTACATCTTGGATTGATTTTAGGTCGTCTGACTCTATGCCGATGAATTTTTTTGCGTTTGCGTTTAGTACTTGGAGACTTTTTTCTGGTTTGTTATCTGTAAAACTCTGCGCCTCGTATTTTCCGACGCTTGCACCTGATGGGGCGCATGCCCGTCCTAGGTACTTGTTGTCTGATGTGATATCAATTTCTACAGTCTTACTTCCTCTGCTATTGTAAACTAGTCTACCTCTAATGGATGAGATCTTTGGCAATCTACTCTAGCTCAGATTGGACTTCTAGGTAACGTCGTTGTATTGCCTCGTAGAATGGAATTATCTGCTGTATTGTCTCAACAGATGTCATTAGCATTCGTCTGCAACAGTACCTTTTGAAACCAAGAGAATCTAAAACTTTGGCTGGTTCTTCACCAGATTTGATTCTATTTTGATAATCTTCATGTTTATCTGCAATTAGATTTCCACAAGTAAAACATCTAACTGGAATTAACACGAAATCAAAAAGTAATCAAGGATTATAAAAACCCTGCATGGTATTTCGCTGCGGGAGTTGCCAAGCCCGGCCAACGGCGCTAGCTTGAGGGGCTAGTATCTTAGGATTTCGTGGGTTCAAATCCCACTTCCCGCATTTTTTACTAGTAAGTGTTTTTATGCAAGCTTTACCATATCATACCATTGGTAGTAAAAGCAAACGACCTGACAAAGCGGGCAATCTACGTGT
>JAHEXS010000089.1 GCA_023252015.1 Candidatus Nitrosotenuis sp.
AGCAGTAATAATGAGTTATCCATTAAGTTCTAACGTGTTATTGGTTTCCGCAGAATTCGATATAGATATTGACAAAACAGTAAGGAAGATTATGAAGATTATGGGCTTGAGATAAACAGTATGAGTAAAATACTAAAAATTTAATTGATAATTATCTCTCAAAAAACAACCAATCAAAAATAATAATGATATTCAAAATTTGCTGTTATTCTGTGATGGATCGTTTTAAATTCTTGTGCAAGGGTACGTGTAATATTTTGCATCTGAGAACTTGAATCATACTTGATCTTCCTTACCTATTTCATGCATCAACGTTACGTATCGATGTATCTAGTTACGACCTGTGGGTGATGATTAGGAGCATTTAGCCAAACATCTTCTTCAAAAGCAAGAGTCTTCAAAACAGCAAACAATGCCGGTAAATTGGCATGATAAAACTCATTCGTTGGTTTTGCAACGTGCTTATGATTTTCTATTATTGCAGTTTGTGTATGGTTGATATTCTAATTAGCAGCTATTTCTTCAAGTAATCGTTCTTCTAATTCCTCTTGTTGTATTTTCTTTTCTTTCTGTTTTAGCCTTGCAAGATCCTCTTCAAGTATTTCATATTCTGTGTAATCGCACATTAAACATCATTTTCATTTCATAGTATAAAAATAAAACCCATCTAAAACTTTACAAATGATATCCTGGGCAGAATATTTTTGATAATTTATTTACTCATTTTTATTTAGTACTTGATTGGCATTAGTTCACATTTGCATTTGTCTCTTTTACCACAATGAGGACATGGGCAATCGCAATTTAATAAAGCAACTTGGCAAGTGGGACATTTAGTGTATTCGGCAAAATCCTCTCTCATTAAATCGCTTCACCTAACATGGTTATCATGATTAAGAAATTTAAAGTATTTTGATTTAAATATGAAAATTTGTTTAATTTTTCAACAAATACATTGAAATGTTTTTGCTGATGAACGTACAAATAGATTATCAATAATTGGTAGCAGTCTGTAGAAACCAAACGGGAATCAGGTGATTACACGTCCACTTGCCCATCACGGGCGATTGTGTTTCTTTCTACTTTGATTGCTACCAGGTAGTGTTACGTCATTCTAAAATAAAAAGATGATCATGATAAATAATTTTTACAGTTAAAAATTTAAAAGAATATTTGAATTTAAGTTATATCTTATGATAACGTAATTAGACAATGGCAAAAGCGTTTGTTCTTATAAATTGTGAACCGGGCTGGGATGAACATGTTGTCTCAAAACTAAGATCCATAGAAACTGTAACCAGTGCTTATGGCATATTTGGATTATATGATGTTTTAGCTCAACTGGAATCTGACTCTGAAGAAAATTTGAAAAACGATATTATAGAAAAGATTAGAAAACTTGAGAAAATACTTGGAACGACAACTTTGATGGCAGAGAGTGAAAAAGACACATTGACTGAAATTTTTGTAAAAAAACAAGAAAATCTAAAAGACGAAAACCCTGCCATAGCCTACGTTGTCATTCATAGCAAAAAAATAGACAAATACGATATTTTGGATAACTTGAGTAAAATACCTGAGGTAATAGACGGCTGTATTGTTGTGGGTCATTATGAGATAATATGTAAGGTGGTGGCACCAACTTACAATGACATAGAAGATGTTGTAACAAAAGACATACGAAAACTAGGAGATGTTGATTCTACTGTAACTCTCAATGTAATACCTCATGCTGAATTGTAACTGCAAGTACAACACGATTAAACTGAGATATGGCACAATCAGCTGTCTTGGGTTTGTGTGTTGGATCTAGACACATGTAGTTTGGAGTATGTTAATTTTTGACATAGATCATTGGTTTTGGTAACTTTTGGTATTTGTTTATCTCGTATCCAATCTTGTCATCATTTTCAGGCATGGGGTTTGCACATTTTCCACATTTCGGATAAATTACTTCTGCATCGTAATCTACTTCTCCAATGAATTTATCACATTTGCTGCAATGAAGTTGTTTTGTATCGTAAATATTCATCAGGTTTCTTCCTCCATATATAGTGGCTAAATAAATATAAAGTTTTTATTTCGAATAATATGTAAAAATTTGATATTTTGATGATAATAGTTAAAAAGATTACAAGGAAATACTTTTGAGACTTTATTTTTTAATTTCTTAAGAAAACTTGAGATGTTTTGATTTTTTTGTAACGCTTTCATGTGTCTTTGGCATTGCCCTCGTATTATCATCTATAATGAAAGTTTTGTGCGTTTGAGGGGTAAGGACGATCTAAATTTATCTTAGGACGACGTAATTACTCTCATGGTACTTGTTTGGATTGGAATAGGTCTGGGAATTCTAATAGCAATAATTCTTTTTAGTAGGATACTCAAAAAATCATCGTCTAGCCCAATAACGTTTAATCCCTACTGCAAAAAATGTGGTTATAAAACAAATGGGCTAAAGTGTCCAAAATGCGAAAACATGCCTACTTCTAACCACAAATGGAAATGAACATAGATTCAAAACACATGAGAATTTAATTGATCCCAAAAAAGCTAACCATTTTCAGACTCAATAAACTTGAATCAACTATGGCTGATTTGAGGAATAGCAAATTCTAGTGATATTTTTGACCAATCAATCACAATAAAATTATCCTATAATTTATCAAAAATCCTGCAAAATCTATATCGAACTGAGCATGAATATTACTTGTCAGATAACAAATTTAACGAAAAGTAAACATAAAATACAGATTTTGCGAGACGTAATTTAGGATTGAAATCAAGTCTTATTTTCTCATTATTGGCTGCAAGCCTTCTATTGCCAAACCTTGCATTTGCTACATCTGGAACTTATCAAGTCACGGTAAACGATTCGACATTTGATGTAAACTATGATACTACCGGCCTTGACGTAACTGGAATTGAGGCAGACGTGCAATCTTCGACTGTCACTGTTTTTGTCACAACGTCTGATGTATCTGGCGCCATTACGATAACACTTGATAGGAATTTCTTTGATTCAAAAACAAACGGTGAAGACGACGACTTTTTGGTATTGGCCGATGGTGTAGAAACAACATTCCAGGAATCAAAAGACGCGGTATCTAGGATTCTGACCATATCTGTGCCTTCCGGTACCAACTCAGTTGACATCATTGCATTGGGCTCTACAAGCTTTGGCTCAGGGCAACCTGCCGAACAACCGACACAAGAAACAGCCCCGCCTGCGGAGGTACCTGAGGAAACTGCTCCGCCTGCAGAGACACCAAAAACAGAAACAAAGTGTGGGCCTGGAACCGTACTAAAGGATGGCGCATGTGTTGTGGAACAAGCCTCATTACAAGAAACAGCCCCGCCTGCAGAGACATCAAAAACCGAAAAGTGTGGGCCTGGAACCGTACTAAAGGATGGTGCATGTGTATTGGATGAGACATGTGGCCCTGGAACCATACTAAAAGATGGAACGTGCGTATTGGACCAAACTCCAGCACCGCAAGCAACTCAAAGCAGAGGGCTTGCGTTTGAGCTCATCGCGCCAATAGTTGCCGCATTTGTAATTGCCTTTGTCATAATGGCGATTCTCTGGGCAATTGGAAAGGCAGGAAGACGCAAAAACTAAGAGATAACATTTCTGTCTAAAAGATACTGTAGTCCACTTGCAAATTCCGCATCTGATATTTTCTTATCTGCCCACCAAAAGCCGTTTGTCTTGTACCATGATGGAATTTTGATGCTTTCCTTGAGTGCATGGCCTTGGAGGTTCACTATGTCTTTGTCTGCAAGAAATTTCAGCAAAGTATAATCTGATATTGTGCCGCTTGCCCACTGGGGAACAATAACATTGCTTGCAAACGGCATTACTGTGTTTCCTGCATCGACAACCTCAAACTCGGTTGTATCTTTTTGCCCTGCGTATTCTATCTCAATTTGGTATCGTCCTTCCTTGAAAATGATTTTATCAAACGGATTTGGGGATGTGATGTTAGTTGTTGTGTTTCTTATCTGGACTGGTATTGCACTGCTCTTTGTACCGTCCTCGTTTATGATATGCATGATTGCGTCGCCGCTTGTCACAGATGACACAGTGATGGAAATACTCAGATAGTCACCGTAATTGTAAGTCTTTTTACTCGTTGTGATTTGAACTTCGGCATTGGCGTTTGGCAAAACTAGAAAAACCATCAGAGCACAAAACACCAGAATCCAGCATGTGTTCACATTTTACGAAAAATTTGTACTACAAAAAAACGTTCCTAAAAAAATTACAACATTAGATTAGTTGGCCGTTTGGGCTTGCACTTGGTCTTTGTTTACCATGCCCGATAGTGCGTTTAACGCGCTTGCTAGTTTGCCAGAATCGCCGCTGATTCCAAGCTTTGCAAGCTCTTCTCTTATGACTGATAACGGATCCTCCGGGGCCGATGACTTTTCCTTGTTTTTTTCTGCAATTTCTTCCTGTAGGTGTTTTAACTGTTCTTCTTTTTGCCGCATCTCTGTTCTTGTTTTTTCTATTTGTGATTCCTGATGGGTGATCTTTTCCTTTATCTGTTCTAGCTCTGATTTCATGTGGATGATTAGTGACTTTGTGTCGTTTTCTGTTATGTATTTGTAGTTGACCTTGTCAAGCTCCGCTCTCGGCTTGACAGTGTCTCCTTGAAGTGACTCTATTTCCTCCTTGAATTTTTTCTCTCGTTCCTTGATTTTGTCCAGTTTTTCCTTTTTTGCGACAAGGTGGGCATTGACAAATTTCAGGTACTGGGTTGTGTTACCCATCTGGTCTTTGAACTCGTCAGTCTTTTCTTTTACTATTTCCTCCTTTGTTGAGGGGGCAACATCATTTCCAAAAATGATTGATCTGTTAGTTACCGATAATGGATCAATTACCTCGATTTTTGATCCTACATTTGTAATGTGCGACCACTCGTCATCTTCCTTTGAGTGCTCCCTTGACGCCCTTTCTTCTTCTGAAATCCTGTTTAGGTGCTTTTCAACCATTGATTTTCTTTATTTTTTCTATGATATGATTTGGACGTCGTCTAAAAAGAACGAACACAATTCGCAAACTTTATCATTCATTTGATGCAGGAAAATACGAGTTTCTCAAGAAATTCCTGCGAGTGAAAAAACTTGGAGAATCTGACACTCGCAGACATTTTGTATCTATTTTAGGAACAAGCCAAACTTGAGAAAGTGGGGATTATTTTACCCATAATCATATTTTTGACACCTAACTGGAATCAAAATTTAGTTCAAATTTAATTGCCCATGTCAAGGATTCCCCATGCATTTGTGGCGTGAGTATAGACAGGTGTGGAAAAACGTCACTAAAAATCCTAGTCTAAAAAG
>JAHEXS010000014.1:0-7365 GCA_023252015.1 Candidatus Nitrosotenuis sp.
CCAATACCCATAATCTCAGTACAAACACCATCTAGTTTTGGGAGGTTTGTGCTTGTTAGCTTGATTCGGGCAGACTGGGTCATCTAGATCAAGCTGGTTTGTATTCTTCTGTAATATCCTTAATGATTCCTGCAGCGATGGTTGCGCCCATGTCTCTGAGTGCAAATCGTCCCATTTCTGGAAAGTCTTTGAAGGTTTCAACACATGTTGGTCTTACTGGTCGGATTTTCACAATTGCAGAATCGCCAACCTTTAGGAACTTTGGATTTTGTTCATCGATTCCTCCAGTTGCTGGATTTATCTTTGCTTCAAATTCCGTAATTGTTGCAGCAACTTGTGCAGTGTGAGCATGCATTACTGGTGTATAGCCAGGTGCAAGTGCTGTTGGATGATGTATGATTATGATTTGTGCTCTAAATTCTTTGGCAACCTTTGGTGGATCTGCTGGATGACCCAAAACATCTCCTCTTTTGATATCTTTCTTTTCAATACCTCTGAGGTTAAATCCAATGTTATCTCCTGCTTCGGCAGATTCCAATTGTGTGTGATGAGTTTCAATTGATTTGACTTCACCGACTGCGCCGGATGGCATTACTATAATTTTGTCACCTGGTTTGAATTTGCCAGTTTCTACTCTACCTACAGGTACAGTTCCCACACCGGTGATAGTATAGACATCTTGAATTGGTAGTCTGAGTGGTTTTCCAATTGGTTTTTCTGGAGCCTCAAAGTCATCAAATGTTTGCAACAGTGTCTTTCCAGTCCACCATGGCATGTTTTCTGATTTCTTGACTAGGTTGTCTCCTTTCCATCCAGATACTGGAATGATTGGTACTTTTTCTAATTTGTAACCGACAGATTTTACTAGTTTTTCTGCTTTCTCCTTTGCAACTTTGTATGCTGCTTCGGAATAATTGCTGTCGTCCATCTTGTTAATTGCTACAATAATTTGTCCTACTCCTAATGTCTTGAGTAAGAATGCGTGCTCTCTTGCCTGTCCACCGGGTGCAATAGCCGTATCGGTTTCACCTTCTTTTGCAGAAAGAACCAGAATCGCTGCATCTGCTTCAGATGCACCAGTGATCATGTTTTTGATAAAGTCTCTGTGACCTGGAGCGTCAATTAATGTAAAGAAGTATTTTGCAGACTCAAATTTTTGAAATGCTAAGTCGATTGTAATACCTCTTTCTCTTTCATCTTTAATGTTATCCATAACCCACGCATACTTGAAGGTGTCACCTTTTCCGGTCTTTTCAGATTCTGCTGCGTGAGATGCAATAGTTCTCTCGTCCACTAAGCCCATGTCCATTAGGAAGTGACCCATAGTAGTTGATTTACCGTTATCAATGTGTCCAGTTACGATCAAATTTAAGTGTGGTTTTGTTGCCATAGTGATGTGCTGCTGAGAGGGGTTTATTACCGTTGCGATTTTTTCAATACTTTTTCTCATTTATTGAATTTTTTTTGATCAGAAAAAACTTTGGAATTTTTTCAACATACTATAAATCGAAGTGAGCAATATGAAAAAAATAATGAAAGTTACCGTTTCTGCAATAAAAGCTGATGTTGGAGGAATTGGCGGTCACACAAGACCAAGTGATGGTCTGCTTGAGGCAGTAAGAAAAACAGTGAAAGGTGCAAGTAATCTTTTACTTGATTACTATATCGGTTACTCTGGTGACGACGTTCACATCATAATGTCTCACACAAAGGGTGTTGATAGTGCTGAGATCCACGGACTTGCATGGAAGGCATTTGAGGCTGGAACAGAGGTTGCAAAGAACGAAGGGTTGTACGGTGCAGGGCAAGATCTGCTAAAGGATTCATTTTCTGGAAACGTAAAAGGAATGGGTCCAGGCGTTGCAGAAATTGAGTTTGAGGAACGACCAAATGAAGCATTTACAGTTTTGGCGGCGGACAAAACAGAGCCCGGAGCTTTCAATTATCCGTTTTATCGATTATTTGTTGATGCATTAAGTAACACAGGACTTATCGTAAACAAGTCTCTTGCATCCGGAGTAAAATTCAACATAATGGATGTAGAGGCAGGAGAAATTGCAGAACTTGTTTTGTGGGAAGACAAGCCAACACTGGAGGCTGCCCTGATGTACCCTGGAAGATATGTCGTTTCTTCTGTATATACGAAATCTGGTGAGCCGATTCTTGCAGCGTCTACTGACAGACTGCACAACATAGCTGGAACTTATGTTGGAAAAGACGATCCAATCGCAGTAGTCAGAACACAAAAGAATTTTCCTGCCACAGAAGAATTAGGAAGTGTCTTTAACAATCCTCACTATGTAGCAGGCAATACACGTGGAAGTCACCACATGCCATTAATGCCAGTCAAACTCAACACAGCCGCTTCAATCGATTTCTGCATTCCAATCATAGAAGCTCTAGTATTTTCCATGCATAATGGGAAATTCACAGGACCGTTTGATGGATTCTCAACTCCGGACTGGGATTACATACGAGAAATTGCAACCAAAAAGGCACTTGCAATGAGAAGTCAGGGATTCATCCATCCAGCAACGCTTGTTCCAGCAGAGCTGGAATATGCGGAGGGCTACAAAGCAGCACTTGAAGGACTAAAGAAAAAGATGAAACCTCTTGAAGAAACAAAATCCCACAGCAACAAAAAATACGAAGATCCAGATTAAGCCAGAGTCACCAACAAATACAGCAATAAGGTTAAGTGCTAGAATCAAGAATTTGAGATATGAGGTCTAGTCCCCTCGATTTTGTAAAGTCTGTCCTGTTTGGATTTTGGATAGTTTCAGTATCTCATGTAATTCTCACAATATTTAGTCAGACAATACCCAGTGCAGTTACAGGATTTTTCAAAGATGTTGGGGCGGCGTTCATTTTGATAATGGTTTTTGCATTTGCGTTTACGTGGTTTCTAAAAGCAAGGCCGCATAACAGACCAAAAAAATACACGGTTATTGTTTTTGACATATATGGGAATCAGACAGAAATAGACGGTCTGAGAACGGACTTTAAGAATCACGATGTAGCATGGAGCTTTATGAAACAATACAAGAACAACTATCCACTGCACAATTTTGCAATGGTCTCTGACGCCCCAAACACTGACAAGAAAACAATTTTCAGATACATTTAATCCCTCCAATCATAAGTGCTAAATACCAAGCAGGTTCCATTTTAATAAAATGCCACTTGATGTAATCCAAGAGAAAAATCTCACAGAGATAACCGATTATGCGTTAGAATACCCAAGTATGGTGCTTGCAGCATCAAAAAGCAACAACGCCGGCGGTTCCTTGATTGACTTTTCATATGGACTGTATATAGGATACATATCAGGTGTGTTTTTTGACAAATTTCTTTTGCAGAATAATCGATTCCTAAATGACGATGAGCTTGGCGACTTTTACTCCAAACTAGCAAATAGGAATTCTGAAATCATGTTGAAAATCAAGACGCATTTGAAACTAAAATAGGCGTGTGTCAATCAACATTAAGATTAATTGTAAAAAACCATTCTGTGATGGCGCAAATTAGCGTTTGGTATACTCAGACTTTTATAGAAACAAAGTGAAAAGAACGCACCACATTTGTACGGATGAATCACCAGTACGCTTAAGATTGACCATTTTTAATAATAGATCTTTTAAGAAGGAATACGTCCTAAACCACAGGTAAATAATGTTAGTTCGAAACTACAAGTTCAGACTGTATCCAAATTCTGATCAGGAGAAAAAACTACAAAACAACCTGAATGCATGCCGGTGGGTTTACAACAGATTTGTAGAAATGGCAGAGAGGGGATTTGTAACCCGTAACGACATGAACTATTTTCTAACCGAATTAAAACAACAAGAGCCTTGGCTTTACAACTATCACAGTAAAATGCTACAGATGATATCGACTCAGATTGACGGAGCACAAAAGGCACTGATGCGATTACATGAAAACGGTCACAAGGCAGGAAAGATAAGATTTGCAAGATATGATGAATATAGAACTTTCACATATAACCAATCAGGATACAAACTGGAACAGTCGGGTGGCAAAGACGTGTTACATCTCTCAAAGATCGGATTTGTAGAAATCAGAAAACACAGAGAACCAATCGGTGAAATAAAACAAATCATAGTAACAAGATCAAAGAGTGGGAAATGGCATGCGTGCATAACATGTGAAAACACCATATGCCATATTCCAAAAATCAACTTTTCAAAGGTAGTAGGCATTGATGTTGGAATTACAAATTTTACCTATGATTCAGACGGACATCAAACACCAAACCCACTGAACCTAAAGAAAATGCTAAAACCACTGGCAAGAGTACAACGAAAGGTTGCGCGAAGACAGATAGGATCACAAAATAGAAAGAAAGCCGTAAGATGGTACCAAATAATCCATGAACGAATCAAAAACAGACGAAAAGATTTTCAACATCAACTATCCACCATCTATGCCAAAAACAATAATGTTGTATTTGTAGAAAAACTTGAAAAAGGAAACATGGTAAAAAATCACAAGTTGGCTAGAAATATTATGGATTCAGGTTGGAGTGCATTTTGTGACATGTTGAATTACAAGTGTATGTTAGTAGAGGTTTCTGCAAAAAATACAACCATTGATTGTTCAAGGTGTGGCAACGTAGTACCAAAATCTTTGGCTGTCCGCATTCATAGTTGTGACAAATATGGTCTTGTACTGGATCGCGACTATAATGCAAGTCGGAATATTTTACAAAAAGGTTTACGTATTTTTGGAATTAGCCTACCGCAGGAACTGCGGAAAGTAACGCCTGTAGAGATTGAAAATCAGTCAATGAAGCAGGAAGAGGCCACTGGACTTGTCCAGTAGTTCACTCAAGAATAAATAAAAAAATCCAGATGCAATTCTCATTAATATCAGACGCCTTTGAGAAGATGGAAGCCACTACAAAAAGACTAGAGCTTACTCAGTACTTGGTTGATTTATTCAAGGTGACCCCAAGGGAAAGTATTTCAAAAATAGTATATTTGATTCAGGGCAAATTACGGCCAGATTTTGAGGGAATTGAGCTTGGGGTAGCTGAAAAACTTGCTATTAGAGCAATTGCAAAATCATCTGGCAGCTCAGTTAAAAAAATCCAAGATCTCTTTTTTGAAGACGGTGATTTGGGCCATGCCGCATCAAAAGCACTTGAGCAAAAAACGCAGACAACGTTCCTTATGCAACAAATAACTGCTGAAAGAGTATATGATACTTTATTCAAAATTGCAAAGCTAGAAGGCGCAAGATCTCAGGACATGAAGATGAAGTACATTTCCAGTCTCCTAAACGATGCCACTCCGCAAGAGGCAAAATTCATTCTCAAAATAGTGATGGGTACACTAAGACTCGGTATTGCGGATAACACGGTAATGGATGCACTTGCAATTGCATATACGGGTTCTCGAGCAAATCGCGAAAAACTCGAAGCGGCATACAATGTTTCATCAGACCTAGGAAAGGTTGCAGAAATTGTTGCAGAAAAAAACTCGGAGGGATTAAAGGAATTTCATGTTTCGTTGTTCAGTCCGATTCGACCAATGCTTGCAGAGCGCATCAAGAGTGCAAAAGAGGCAAGTGAGAAACTCGGCAAAGAGTTTGTAGCAGAATACAAGCTTGACGGAGAGCGAGTCCAGATTCACCTAGGTGAAGACAAGGTGATATTATTTTCAAGAAGACTTGAAAACATCACCAGTCATTATCCAGATATTGTTGAAAACATTCCAAAGGCGTTAAAGACGCAGGAAATCATTTTGGAAGCAGAGGCAGTCGCGATAAACGAAAACACTGGAGAATTTCTTCCATTTCAGGAGTTAATGCACAGGCGAAGAAAATACAACATTGATAGAATCGTATCCCAGTACCCAATAACTGTCAATCTCTTTGATATTATGTATCTAAACGGAAAAGATCTGCTAAATTCAACATATGGGGAAAGAAGAAAAAAACTAGAAGACATTACAATTGAAAATGAGTTTGTAAAACTTGTGCCAAAAATAATCGTCAGATCGGAAAACGAAATCGAGGATTTTTTGGAAAATGGAATCAATGCAGGATGTGAAGGATTGATGTTAAAGGTACTCGATGCCCCATATAGGGCAGGTGCAAGAGGAAGTAATTGGCTTAAGCTAAAACGTGAATACCGAAACGAGCTTGGAGACAGCCTTGATTTGGTTGTAATTGGTGCATTCTTTGGAAAGGGTAGAAGGACTGGAAAATATGGAACGTTGTTGCTTGCCACATACAACCAAGAAAACGACACTTTTGAGAGTATCTGTAAGGTCGGCACTGGATTTACAGACGAAAACCTAGACCAATTCTACCAAATTCTTTCTAGCAAGGTAACCCTAAAGAAAAATCCAAGAATTGAGAGCGGCATGGAGCCAGATGTTTGGTTTGAGCCAGAGGTGGTAGTTGAGATAGTAGCATCAGAGATAACTCTAAGTCCGGTTCATACATGTGCAAAAGACAGCATACGGAAGGGAAGCGGTCTTGCACTAAGATTTCCAAAATTCACAGGCAAGATTAGAGATGAAAAAGCACCGGAGGATGCATCAACAGATCAAGAGGTAGTTACACTTTACAAGAATCAGAAAAAAGTAACTCAGAATGTTTCTGAGGTTTGAACGTGTTCTGTGCAAGATTAATTAAGACCAAGACAAGTCTAAAAAAGGATGTATAGTGGGGAGCTAGAGGTTCAAGCAAAGCGAAAAGCAATCGCGGTTTTACAAGACGAAATAAACAGAATCCTAAATGCTGCAAGAGAACTTGCATTGCTGCCAGACCTGCTTATGAAAAAAGACAAGGCTGGAGTAAAAGCCGCAAACGAGCAAATCTCAAGCATTGAAGAAGAAGTTGAAAATCTTAGACGAAAAATTACTCGCGAGGTTGCAGATGTTGGCGGACTCATCATGAACAGGGAAAATCTTTTGAACACGGCATACACGATGGACGAAATTGCTGGCTACATAACAGGAATCGCTTTCAAATTATCAAACATCAAGCCAACTACACTAAAGAATGCCAAACTAGACGGAGACGTTTCAGTACTAATCGAACTGGTAGTAGATGAGGTGTACAAACTCAACGAGATAGTCCGTGGCCTGAACACCAATGCCGCAAATGCGATTGAGCTTGCGCAAGAGACCCAAAAAATAGAACGTGAAATTGACAAAAAATACCGCATGGCAATAGTCAAGGCACTAGATGAAATCACAAACATCAAAGAACTAATGCTTGTCAAGGACGTCATTCAAGGAATTGAGGAAATGTCAGACAAGTGCCAGCAGGTATCAGACTCGTTTATCTTACTTGCACTGAGTCTCTAACCATTATTTTTCTATTTTACTAGAA
>JAHEXS010000014.1:7375-15319 GCA_023252015.1 Candidatus Nitrosotenuis sp.
AATCGCAATAATTTTTAATGCTGCCAATTTGTCTTACATTATGAAAGGCGACCTTGTAGAAAACAGAATCATCATATGGGATTCAAACGACGCGCGCAAGCTTTTCACCGACACGTATTATGGAAAACCAATCGGCATGGCAAAACCAAAGCCCGAGGAAATCAACGTGCCGCTAATCTTAGACCTAATTGAGGGATGTTATTTGCAGGAAAAATCAAAAATTGCAATTTTCCGCTCAAAAAAGAAACTAACAACAAATCAGATGCTTGAAATTTGTAGAAATGAATATCACAATTTTGATAAAAAATATTTCGTCTACAAGGAATTTAGAGATAAGAAATACATTGTAAATCCTGGAATAAAATTTGGATGCGATTTTGCAGTATACCAGAGAGGGCCAGGAGTAGACCATGCACCATATTTAGTTCAGGTATACAACAGAAATGATACCATATCATCAACGGGAGTGGTGCTTGCAGGAAGACTTGCAACAAGCGTAAAGAAAAACTTCATACTTGCAATACCACATGGTGATAAAATAGATTACCTTGCTCTAGATTGGTGGAGAGCCTAGATTTTCTTTACGCATTCAGCAATTTTATCATAAATCGCATACATGTCTTTTGTGATTTTAAAGTCATGGCTGTTTTCCCACTTGCTGTATAATCGAACTCCATTATCAGATGGATCGACAAAGATAGTTGCATCCTTTACGCTTTGTTTTGCAATTAGATCATTTAGTTGAGCATCTTTGTTAAGTTCATCTGCAAGCATTCCGCCATCCCATCTTACTGATACTACTTTTTTTGTGGCAAAGTGTCCTTGTGTTTTCAGTATGGTTCGCGCGACATACTTGGAAGGGTTTGTAACATTTACTTTTACAATAAAATGAGCTTGAAATCTGTCTTGTGCACCCCAAGAAGAAATAGTAGAATCTTGCATTAGTATTACCCTTTTTGAATTATCTGAATTACATCAATATTAGAATTTTTTAGTTCAACACAGCCTTGGTTTGTAATCATTCGCGGTGTTTGTGAGAAAAATCTTCCATAATAATCGCCTTTTTCTACAGAGTCGGTCCCTCTTTCCTTTGGAACAGAGTCCACTCCGATCTCTTTTAGCATGTGTGAGACCTTTTCTGGCCAAGTATGTTGTACAAAAGTATCAGATTCGGAATCTTGCATGCTGATATTGATTTTGTACCCACAAATAAAGACTCTGAATTTATCCAGTATACGGTTCTGCCAATGATAAGAAAGAAGAATAACTTTTAGACATCAAAGCAAACCTGACTTTATGAATCAGACCATTATTGGGATTGCTTCAATAATGAGTTTTATTGCAATTACATCTGCGTCCATCTTTGTTTATTTTCAAAGTCAAACATTCACATCGACTCTGAGGATTGCCAGTTTTTGAAAAATATGGATTCCCCTTCACTGCTTCAACTGTGTCACCTCAGGATTAGCGAACCTTGCCAACCCCTCACAACCAATCACAACTGCGGTAAAGTTGCTTTTTTGGTTGTGAATCTCTGCATCATGCATTTCGATGTCTTTGCTTATCCCCTTAGGATGTTCTCCAGCCTCTTGGATAAGACAAGTAGATGCATTCAATGTGGAATATTATGTGATTTTGGCATTAAAATGGTTAGATGTTTACCAACACGAAACAGTTAACACCGAATGTGTTCAGTAGGACACAGATTACAGTGCCGCCAATTCTATGAATATTATCCATTAGAAAGACCGCAAAAAAGCTTGAGTTTGCTTCAAAATTACAACTATAGAATGAGAGTCATTTGATACTGTAGAAAATATGCCATTAGTAAAAACTCTACAGGTTGGATTGATTCAAATAAATATTACAAAAAGAGTGGCAATTCATGTTAAAATTTCAAAATAAAGTTGTTCTAGTCACAGGCAGTGGGACCGGAATTGGTCAAACAATTGCCAAATTGTTTGCAGAAAACGGGGCAAGCATAATAACCCTAGGAAGACGAAAAGAGCCACTTGAGGAAACAAAAAAGATGCTTGATGAAATAATTTCCAGAGTAAGCAGCAATGCAAAGGTCTGGCTGTTTCCAGGAGTTGATGTAAGTGACGAGGCAGGCGTTTCACAAATGTATGAAGACTTGAAAAAGGCAAACGTGACAGTCGATATTGTGATAAACAATGCAGGAGTTTCAGGCCCAGTTACCTGTTTTTCAAATGCGCCACTAGAAGAATTCAAAAGTGCGGTTGCGATTCACCTGACAGGTACATTCTGGACATCTTCTCAGGCACTCAAAGTAATGAAAGCAGGCGGAAAAATAATTACAATTTCAACATTTTTCACGGAAGAAAGACCGTTTGAGCAAAGACCGTACAGATTTCGAAGCCCATACACTGCTGCACAGGGTGCAAAAAACAGACTTGCTGAGGCAATGTCATGGGAGCTAACAGAGAAAGGAATAGTCTCAATTGCTACAAACCCAGGACCTGTTCACTCTGACAGAATTTACAAAACAGTCTATCCAAAAGCAGCTGCAGAATTTTTACGCGTTAGTGGTTTTGAGGATCTCAGCCCATCCGAGGTAGACTCTGCCAACAGGGAAATTGTCGGACTGCTTGGAGAAAGTGAGCAGACAGTAAAGGACGGAATCAGAAAAGCTGCACAAACAGTTGCAAAAACAAAAAATGCAGATGTTGAAAAAATCGCTCAAACACTGACAAAGCAATTAGCAAAGATTCAGGAAATTGCGGAAAAAGTCCAAAAGAACACATCGTTTATGATTGCAGACAGACAATTCCTATCTCAAGGACAGGTAGCCCAGACAGTTCTTACTTTGGCAGATGATGATATTTCAAAAACGCTAAACGGAAAAGTTATTCCTGGTGACAGGGTATTCTATCCAGTAAAGCCACACATCGCATCAGACGCTCCAGTGGTTTTGCAGCCAGACTTTGCTTCCCAAGTGTTTGTGTTTACCATAGATGCAACTGACAAAGCGGATGCAGACAGAGTGCTGTTTCTTGGTCAGCATGTGGAAAAAAACGGTGGAAAGGCAGTCTGCTTTATTTCAGAAAACACCCCAAAAGAATACCAAGAGCAGATCAGTTCAAAATTCCACTCTCATGTCGTGAACCTAAAAAAGCCTGAAGAAATGCAAAGATGGTTAAATGCGGCAAAAAATATGGGCAAAGTATCCACCATAATTCACATCACAGGCAAAGTTCCACAAAATCTCAAGATAATGGAATCGTCAAGAAAGGAATGGGATGAATTGGTTGACAAGTTCATAAACACTCCCGCAACAGCGCTGCAATCTGCATTAGAGTTGTTTGTTCCAGGGGGCGGTAAAGACCCAAGATTATACAAGAAAGGATTTGGGACTGCAGTTATAATTGGTCCTGACTTGCCAACAGGTCCAAAGGTATCAGGTGCAGACAGAGCAAGAGTAGAGGTGTTCCGAGGAGCACTCAGACCATTTACTACAACCATAAATCAAGAATTTAGTGATGTGTTAAAATCAAAAATTAGGTCATTTTTGATACTACCTGGAAGCATAGAGGGAAAAGAGTCAAGCAATGAGAAAATTGCACAGGCAATAAACTATTTTGTCACAGATGAGGCAAGAGGTTCATCCGAAGTAACATTCTGTGTCGATGAGACAAGGGAATAATGAAGAAATTTAGTGACCTCAAGGTAGGGGAAGAATTCTTTTCCACATGTACGTTTTCAAAAAAAGAACTGGAAGCATATCTTGCATTTTCAAGAATCAAAAATACAATTTTTGATGATGACGAATACAGCACCATAGTGTCTGGTCGAGCAATCATTGCAAGAATGGAAGGCGAGTTTACCAGATTGAGTCAGATTTATGGTAACATGATGCTGCTGTATGGAATGGACGGAGACGCAAGCTGGGAAAACAGAAACACCAGATTTCTCAAGCCTTTGCACGTAGATGAAATTCTGAAAATAAAATTCATGATTTCAGATAAGAAAGACATAGATGATGATTTTGGCATGATTGCAATCGACTTTGAGGGAAAAAAAGAAAACGGCGACCTGGTCGTAGTATCAAAGAAAAATTTGTACAGAATTAAAAAAGAGCCGCCAAAATAAAACTCCCAGTATGCACAGACAGGATAATGCCAAATTATGAGGATTATTCTGGAGTAGATACTGTCTCTAGTTTTCCATCCTTGATTCGGATTTGCAGATATCGATTATCCTGAAATACAAGCGTTATTCCACCGTCCTTATCTGGGTCTTGTACTGAAACTAGTTCTTGCATTCTGATTCCATCAAATTTTACCATATGTGGTATGAATCAGACTGTGTTATATTTTTAATTGGTTTGATCATCTACAACTCGAGCGCATCAACGAATAGTTTGATTGCGGCAGCAAGTATTGCCACACAGATCAGAATTTTGATGCTATTCTCTTTGAGATCAACGGATAGCTTGGCTCCAACCAATCCCCCACCAAACGCTCCTATCCCAAGCAGTAAGGCATATGAAAAGTCAGCATGACCAAGCAAAGAATGTGCAGTCATTCCAGATGCTGATGAAAACATCAGTATTAACTGAGATGTTGCAGTTGCGTGTTTTACTGAGATCCCAATTCCGAGGATCATAAGCGGTACAAAGACAATTCCTCCGCCAATTCCAAAAAAGCTGGACAGTATTCCAGCAACGAAGCTGATTCCAGATGACAGCACCAGCATTTTCTTTGTCATGTTGGCAGATTTTGACTCCATGTTTCTTTTCAGAAAAAGATACAGGCACGATGCAATCATCACTATGCCAAACAGTATTTTGAACATTGAAGGAGAGGCTTCAGAAGAGATGAATGCACCCAAGATTGTTCCTGGAATCGACATTAATCCTAGCTTTAGACCTAGTTTGTACTCGATTCTTTTTTGCTTTGCATATGATACAGAAGATGCAATTGAATTGCTAAACGCTGCAAAAAGACTGCTACTTGAAGCAATTGTGTGTGAAAATCCAAAAATTGTCAATATTGGTACTACGATTATGCCGCCTCCAAGTCCTATTACAGAGCCCACGATTCCGGCTACAAATCCAAGCGGGATCAGCCACAGATTTTCAAACATTTTTGCTCTAACACTTGATTTGCTATTGAATCTTGCCTTGGGTTTATGATTCCGTCCTTTTTGGAATAAAGATCGAAAATATTGTAGGCTTGTTTGTCACTTGAATTGTACCATAGTGTTGCTGGATGATTGTTTTTACAGTTGGCAACCCAAGGCCAGTTCCATGGGATTTTGTTGTAAACAATGGTTCAAATATTTTATCAAGAATGTTTTCCTGAATGCCAGGTCCTGAATCCTCGATTTCAAAGGTAGTAGCGTCATAGTTTTGAGAAAATCGTACCGTAATTTCGCCTGAATTTTCCATGGCTTGTATTGCGTTCATTAAAAGATTTGTAAAAACGGCCTCAATTTTTTCCATGTCACAAAAAAGGTACACGTCGTTTTGTGGTCGATTAACTCGTATTTTATCTGGAATGACAATCTTGTCAATTGCAGAATCAAGTATTGCAGACAAGGAATATTCGTCACATTCTAGTGGCGAGCTTCGAACAAAGTTGAGCACCTCATCAAGCTGAAACACCATTCTTGATGAAGCGTTATCGATAGCCCTAAACATATTCATCAGATCATTTGGAATTGCAGATGAGTGTTTTAGTTTGACCACCTCGATTGTGTTTTTGATTATTGCCAGAGGATTGCGCAGATCATGTGCAAGTCTTGCAGACATCTCTCCAATTGTTGAGAATCGTTCCGCCCTAAACAGATCAGTTTGAAAGCGGCTCAGATCACTTATCTTTTTTGTCAATGTATCTAAGAGCCAGTCCCGTTGTTGTGTTATTTCGTCTAATTTTGCCATCTTTCTTTCCAGACTGACAATTGTTTTGCGTTGAAAATTATTTTCTTGTTCCAGTGTTTGTTTTTCTAGTTCCAACTGCTTTACTTTATCCAATAATGAATCATATGAAAAATCATTCATGTTCGTCGTGCCCATCACGCTCCAACCCCCAAGAATCATGCCCAAGGCATTCTATTAATGACCTGTTTGTGCAAAACAGACAGACGCTAATTATAGATGTATAGTTGCCAGAGATAGCCCTCATTATTTGTCGTAATTTCAAGCTGCAATGTTTTTCCTTCCAGGACTAGTTGTTTTGATTTGCTGTGAGGCTTTGTGTCTGATGTGTGAAAGTGACGCAGGCCCTCAATCCAGTCACCAATATTTGGAAAATTGTCTGGCTTTATGTCTGCCCAGCATTTGCAAACGAATTCCTGAGTGGTAGTGTCAAAGACCCTTTTGACAGAGTCGATTTGCGACATGTGTGGATCAGTTTGGATTAGCACTAGAACCATTTGCGGAACATCCTTTAGTCCCACCATGTGGATGTTTCCTAGAAATTTTCCATTCTTGTCTTTTAGTTCTGTCGATGTACAATATTCAACAAGTTTCTGTTTTTCATTATCTGCAAAAAAAGAACAGTATTTTTGGATATCGTCTGGAGTTTGTAGTCTGATGGGAGATGACATCGATATTCCTTGTTCAGAGAGTTTTTGTTTTAAAACAAGATTATTTTCAATATATTTTGAGGTAGAAACGTTTGGTAATGAGGTCTTGGAATTAAACGATACGACAGATATCGATATGACTACTATTGCTATTGCGATTCCAACATAAAGGATCTTTTTGTTCATTTTTTGTTGGTGTTACATTCTACAGATAAGCCTTTCCAACAAATTAAATTGAAATTATTTCCAACTTTGAGTTTTCTGTTATGTTATATTTGTCTACAAAACCAGAAGTTACTTCAAGAACATATTTTGCGTTATTTCCATTTGTAAACGAACAGGCAGCAGTTTCAATTGCAGATTTACAGGGCTGTGCATCTTTTTGAATGTAAACAACTTTGCCGTTTGCGTCGAGCCAGATAACATCCAGTGCAAACTGCATGTTTAGCATCCACATGGAACGGACGTTTTCATCACCAAAAACAAACAGCATTCCTTGATCATATGGTAATTTTTCCTGGAACATCAGACCCCTAGTTTGCAGCGGCCGCGTGTCAGCAATTTGGACTTGTAATGGAATGTTGTCGATTTTTATTATTCCCCTTGGAAATTGGGTTTGCTCAAGTTTGGCATCCTTTGGAATTGACACGATTCCAACAATACCAATTATTATTGCTGCAATTCCTATTGGTATCAGAATTTGGGCACGTGTTGCCATTGAGAATAAAAAATTATTAGGTATTAAAAACCAAGTGTAGTCTAAAACACGGTATCCTTAAAGTTGGAAATTGTATGAGCGTTGTTTTTGGTAGCTTTTCCTATGTCGGGTAGCGTTGAACCGTTGTATCTTTTCTCAAGATATTTGCCTGCAAGTATCATCGGTGCTCCAATTGCATTTGTTATACCAAATGGTTCTGGAATCCAAAATATGATAAAGCCAATTTTTTGCATCTTTCCTCCAGGATCTGGGGCCTTACGTAGAACGGACATTGACTTCGCAGTGTGCTTATTATCAATATTAGATATTTCTGAATAAATGCTAGTGCGTCTTTTTACGGATTCGGATGCTAGTTTCAACTTGCGCAGTCGTTTCTGGTACTCATCCATGCCTAGTATCACTGTAGACATTGTTAGTTAAGTTCAAAACCAAAAGATCAGTCACATGTAAGTCAAGATCAAATAACAACGCACCACCCATGCGATATCATACTAGATTGTGAACTACCACCACTAAATCCTGTGGCTTCCTGCTTCCTTGACCTCGTTGAGATCTCTACAGGCGTGATTTCCCACAGCTCCTGCGGTAATGATTTAGTCGCTTGAGGCGACAGCCCAAAAATTTCCAATCCTTTTTTCAAAATGTTGATTGCAGCGTTGTGGTCCCTGTCCATGACT
>JAHEXS010000090.1 GCA_023252015.1 Candidatus Nitrosotenuis sp.
GACAAAGATTATTCCTTCCCAACCCGCCATGATGCTTGAAGGTCGAAAACGTCATCTAATAGCAACAGATCTGCACATTGGATTTGAAAGTAATCTGGCGTCAAATCAAATTTTTATTGGAAAAAACACCAGCATCAATGAATCAATCGAACAATTATTGTCGCTGATTGATTCTGAAAATGCAGATGACTTGATTTTACTTGGCGATGTGAAGTCAAGCATAAAGACAATCTCAAAAAGCGAGTGGGACGAAGTTCCATTGCTTTTAAAAAAACTGCAGGAAAAGACAAACGTCATATTAATTCCAGGGAATCATGATTCCAACATACAGAGACTCGTTCCAGAGGGAATAACACTAATCAGTTCAATTGGCCTCGTAATTGAAAACGTTCTACTCACACATGGACATACAATGCCAACAGAAAATTTCTCTCATGTGGATAAAATAATCATGGGGCACGTTCATCCAGTATTTTTTGAAGAAGACTCGGTATTAAACGGGCAACGAGTGTGGGTTTCATTAAGGGCAGAAAAAGAAAAATTATTTCCGTCAACGTCTGGCCAGATAGAAATAACAATAGTTCCATCATTTAACAGGTATTTTTATACAACAAAGAAAAAAACATACAAAAAATCAATTTCTCCAATTTTAGAGAGGATTAAAGATTTCTCTTCTGCAAAAATCGCCACGCTAGATGGCACAATAATTGGTGATGAGTCTCTTTTGTCTCAAGTAATTTAGAATGGATCGTATGGCTCTAGCGCCCTTTTGGTAGTTTCATTGGTATGAAGCCACTCAAGTGTCTTGACAAATGATTCCGCAAGTTCAGTAGTGGTAAGAACTGGAATTCCAAGCTCAGTTGCCTTTCTGCGGATTTGGAATTCATCGTAAAGCATGCCTACGTATTTTTCCAAAGTCGAGGTGGATGGAATATTGATTATAAAGTTGATTTTACGCTCATAAAGCAAATCTGCAATATTTGGCTTTCTGTGCGGCTCGCTGATTTTGTAGACAATTTCAACGTCCTGAATATTTTTTTCAGACAAAAATTCCGCAGTGTGCTCCGTTGCAAGTATTTTAAATCCATGCTGTTTTAAAATTGCCATCGTTTGCAGCATTTTTTCCTTGTTTTCCGCACCACCAATTGTAATTAGCGCAGTTCCTTGTTTTGCCAAATTGTATCCAACGGAGATCAATCCTTTTGCCAGTGCATCGTAAAAGCTGTCACCAAAACATGCCGCCTCGCCAGTGGATTGCATTTCCACTCCCAACACAATATCTGCACCATCAAGCTGCATGAATGAAAACTGTGGCACTTTGATTCCATGGATTAGTGTTTTCTTCCACTTGTCTGAAGGAATGCTTGGAAGTGGTTTTCCCACGACTGCGCGAGCTGCAAGGCTGATAAGATTTGTCTTTATCAGTTTGGAGACAAACGGCATCGAGCGAGACGCGCGTATGTTTAGCTCAATTACATAAACTTGATCATTATGAATTAAGAATTGCAAATTGAATGGCCCTTTGATGTTAAACGATTTTGCAATCTTGTTTGAATAATCAGTTATGGTCTCAACTTGTTTGTTGTTAAGACGCCATGGCGGAATAACCATCATTGCATCACCAGAATGGACTCCTGCAGCATCAATGTGCTCCACAATTGCACCGATTATGACATTCTTTCCATCAGAAACTCCATCAACGTCAACCTCAAGCGAGTTGAGCATGAATTTTGTAATTACCACTGGATGATCAGGGGAAAGAGTCGTTGCATCTCCAACATACTTTGCCAATTCATCTTGCGACCACACTACCTTCATTGCGGCACCGCTTAGCACGTAAGATGGCCTTACCAAAACAGGATATCCAACCTTTATTGCAAAGGATTTTGCTTCAGAAAAGCTTGAGAATGCCTGCCACTTGGGCTGTTTTATGTGTAGTTTATCAAGAATTTTGCTGAATTTAGAGCGGTTCTCCGCCATATCGACATCTTCTGCAGACGTTCCCAAGAGTTGGATTCCGGCTTTTGCAAGTTTAGGTGTAAGATTATTTGCAGTCTGGCCTCCAACGGATGTTACCATTCCCTTTGGGTTTTCAAAATCCGCAATGTCCAGAATTCTCTCAAGGGTTAATTCCTCAAAGTACAATCTGCTGCAGATGTCATAGTCTGTTGAAACAGTTTCTGGATTACAGTTTACAACAATTACGTTTTGTTCGCCATTTTCTTGCAAGCCCCAAACCATGTTGACCGTTCCCCAGTCAAACTCCACGCTACTTCCAATTCGGTACGGTCCCGCACCCAATACAACGACGCCCCTCTGATCAGAACTTACTTGGATGTCGTTTTCAGTTCCCCCATATGTTACGTAAAGATAGTTTGTCTTTGCTGGCCACTCTGCAGCAAGGGTATCAATTTGTTTTACAATTGGAAGAACTCCAAGTTCTTTTCTAAGTTTTCTCACTTCGAGTTCGTCTTTGTTTGTAACGCGTCCTATTTGCCTGTCAGAGAATCCAAAATGTTTTGCCGTTTTCATTAGTTCCAAATCCATTGTTTTTTCTTTTAGATGTTGTTCTACATCAACGATGTTTCTTATTTTTTCAATAAACCACGGATCAATTGCAGAGAGCTTTTGGATTTTTTCAACTGAGAGTCCTTTTTTTAGTGCCGCTGCAACATAGTACAATATGTGATCATTTGGATTCAAAAGATGATTCTCAATGTCTTCCACATCGTACGATTGTCCATTAGTGCGGTTCAGGACCAATCCATCGTTGCCAATGTCAAGCATTCTGATTGCTTTTTGCAGTGATTCCTCAAATGTTCTACCAATTGCCATTACCTCGCCTACTGACTTCATGGTCGGTCCAAGCTTGCGATTTGCCAGTTCAAATTTAGCAAAATCCCATCGTGGATGCTTGCACACTATATAGTCTAAAGAAGGCTCAAAACACGCAGTGGTTGTTTTTGTGATGTGGTTTACAAGTTCTGGTAGCGAGTGTCCAAGCCCTATTTTTGCAGACATGTATGCAAGAGGATATCCTGTTGCCTTACTTGCCAAGGCAGATGATCTTGAGAGTCTGGGATTAATTTCAATTGCAACATACCTGTCCGAGCTTGGTTCCAGTGCAAATTGGATATTGCATTCGCCTACAATTCCAACATGTTTTGTTGCACGCAGTCCTGCAGAACGCAGCATGTGGTATTCCCGATTATCAATTGTTTGTGACGGTGCAACAACAATGTTATCACCGGTGTGCACTCGCATGGAAAGAACATTTTCCATGTTGCACACAATGACATTGTTTCCCTCATAGTCTTGCATTACCTCATATTCGATTTGTTTCCAGTGTCCAATGTATTCCTCAATTAGCACTTGCCTTACAAGACTTGCATTGAGTCCGCGTTCAACAATTTCATGCAATTCATATTCATTGTAAGCTACACCTCCACCTTTTCCCCCAAGTGTATAGGCAACTCTAATTATCACAGGATAGCCAAGTTCTTCCGCTGCTTTTTTTGCATCATCAAATGTATTGACGGTTTTACTTTTGAGTACTGGTACACCACATTCTTTCATAGAGTCCTTGAATAGCTGTCTGTCCTCTGTTTTTTGGATTCCAGTAATTTGCGTTCCAAGCACTTTGACTCCATATTTTGCCAAAACGCCCTGCTCGCTAAGATTCACACCACAGTTGAGTGCGGTTTGTCCCCCATAGCCAAGCATTATGCTGTCGGGTCGCTCTGATTCAATTATGGATTCCACATACTCTGGAGTAACAGGTAGCAAATACACTTTGTCGGCAAAACGAGTATCAGTCTGAATTGTAGCAATGTTTGGATTTATCAGTACGCTTTTCAGACCGTCTTCTCGTATGGCCTTGAGGCACTGACTGCCGGAGTAGTCGAATTAGCGGTCGTTTTTGCGACTTTCGCCTGCTTCTCCGATCTTTATTGCCCCACTACCAAGAACTAGAATTTTTTTCAGGTTTTCATTTCGTATTAGAATCTCCCCCCTTGATCAAGTTTTTGAGCTCTTCAAAGACGTATCTACAGTCATATGGTCCCGGCGACGCTTCTGGATGAAACTGGACCGCGATGACTTTTTTTTGTTTGTGTTTTATTCCTTCGACTGTGTTATCGTCTGTATTTGTAAACCATAATTCAAAATCAGTTCGTCCCAGCGAGTTTGGATCAATTCCATAACCATGATTTTGGCTTGTAACGTAGACTTGTTTATTTTGTAAGTTAAGACATGATTTGTTTTGTCCCCTATGGCCATACTTGAGCTTGTAAGTTTCTGCGCCTCCCGCAAGTCCAATTATTTGTGCACCAAGGCAAATACCGAGTGTTGGAACATTTCTTTCAATTAGTTGTTTTGCAGTTTGAATTGTTTGTGGGCATTTTTCCGGATCACCTGGGCCATTACTTAGTATCACGCCCTTAGGATTATACGACAAGACATCGTCAATTGTTGCATTCCATGGCAGCTTGATCACCTTGTATCCAAGGTCTCGAACATTTCGCAGAATTGCGTTTTTTACTCCAGTGTCAATCACTACGATCGAGTCGCTTTCATCCCCATATGTTTGAGCTTCTTTTGTTGAAACTTGGTCCATGAATTCTTCTGAGGTATATGATATGGTATCCGCAAGTTGTTTTTTTATTGATTCAACATCAATTTCAGAATCAGACACTACAAGTGCTGCCATCATAACGCCGCTTATTCTGAGCTTTTTTGTAAGCTCCCTTGTATCAATTCCAGAAATTCCAGGGACTTTTTCATTGTGTAGCCATTCATCCAAGGTCATGGCAAGATTCCAGTGGCTTGCAACCTCGGATAACTCGTGCACGATTAGGCCACGTGCCTGAATTTTATCAGATTCAAAGAATTGTGATATTCCAGATTTGTCCTTTAGTGAAGGATCTGGAACTCCATAATTGCCAATTAGCGGATAAGTCAGAGTGAGAATTTGTCCTGCGTATGACGGATCAGTCAGAGTCTCAGTATAGCCTACCATTCCAGTGTTGAATACCAGTTCGCCAAAAACAGTCTTTTGATACCCAAAGCCCTTTCCATCAAGGACGGTACCGTCAGATAAAATTAGTTTTCCATGTTTGTTTGCAAACTGGGCTTTTTTTATCGAAATTGTGACCCTCAAAAAGTGGATTTGAAAGCAGATTTAAGTTTTTTGAGATTTGATCGCAAACAAAAAATTAGAGAGCTCTGAACTGCTCGCTCCACTTGTAGTAAGCTCGGATCATGTCCATCGAAACGCTTGGTTTTCGTCTTGCCATC
>JAHEXS010000091.1 GCA_023252015.1 Candidatus Nitrosotenuis sp.
GCTTGAACGTACAGCAACTTGGTGTGGGAGAAAAAGATTTGGTCTCCAATTTCTGCTGCCACGTTTGATTTTGAGATAGAGTGCGTATCTGGCGTAGGCAAGAATGGAAAACCCATTCCCGTAGGAGTGGGTTAGATTTTATTCAGGTCCAGGCGCAAATGAGGTTTGAATCTGTGCAGGATAATCACTGCCAGCATTAGAACAGTAACAATCCCACCTATACCATATGGAAATTCCGGAACTACTGTTATTACAGCACTGGTAATTCCAGAGTATTTTGTGTCGTATGTATTCTCGATTCCTAATCCGTTTACTTGTACTGTCAAAATAAAGGGACCTGTTTTTGAAATTGTCACATTCTGAAAGCCAATTCCAGTCTCGGCGTATTGATTTTGTCTATTTATGACTTTATTTCCTTCAGCATCCTGAATGTAAAAGGAATAATTAACATGTTGCAGTGTTTTGCCATTTGAAGGCTCAAGGAATCTTAGTGCAAAAGTTGCAGTTTTGTCTTGCTCGATTTTTTTCTTATCAATATCAACTTGCACGTTTATTTTGCCATTTGTTGTTTGCAGATATAATAATCCAGCTTTGGATTGTGGTGTTTGGCTGAAAACCTTTAGAAACAAATCGTCACCTTCCTTAGTATTGCTTTCCCAGACTGTGAAAACCTTCTCATTTGTCGTAGCAATCTGTGGGCCTAAAATGAAAATAAGTGATTCGCCAGTGTCATTACTGAGATTTTCTACACTTCCAAATGTTTCTCCGCCATCATGACTCTTTCTTAGAAATATATCAGCATTTCCTGTAGTGTAATCATTCCAGATCACATAGACATTTTCCTCTGATATTGCTATCTGAGCAAGCTCTGACTTGCCTGAATTTTGACTCAAGTTTATTGGTTGGTTAAAAGTCATTTCATTGTCTGTGCTTCTGGCGAAAAAAACATCGTAGTTTCCTGCACTATCATCGTACCAAACCACATAGATGTTATCCTTAAATGCTGCAATCTCTGTATCTCGTACGATATTTGATTTTCCTTTGCTGTTACTTAGGTTAGTGGGATTGCCAAATGTAATTCCCTCATCTTCACTTTTAGCATAGAAAATATTTGAATTTTCTGAGACAGACTCAGTCCATATAATGTGCACCTTTCCTTTAGAAAGTGCAATTCCTGCATCTAATGAAGTTCCATTTGATCGACTGACATTAATTGGATCACTAAAAGATCTTCCGTAGTCAGTGCTCTTGGCAAAAAAAATGTCAGTCGTAAAAGTGCCTTCATTCCACGCTACATAGGTATTGTTGCCATCTACTGCAATTCTTGGATTCCACGACATTTCTGCAGTGTTACTTAGGTTAATTGTTTCAAACGTAGATCCTCCATCATTACTTCGTGCCAAAAGTATCTCGCTTTCACCAGTAAGGACATCAACCATTCGTTTTTCTCCGTTGAACTCTATCTCTTGAGATTTTCCACCATTGTTCCATACCACGTAAACATTGTTTCCAGACATAGCAACCCACGGATTATAGGAAGCTTGCGAATTGTTGCTCAAATTAATGGATTCAAAACTTGCTCCCCTGTCTTTACTTTTTGCAAAAAAAATGTCACTTTGACCAGGCGAATAATCATACCAAGTTACATAGACATTAGCTCCTGATATGGCCAGTCTAGGAAAGGCAGAACTTCCATTATTGTTGCTAAGATTGATGGGAGTTTCAAAAATTTTTCCACCATCAAGGCTTCTTGTAAAAAATACATCTGCATTTCCTGGAGTTTTATCAGTCCAAACCAAGTAGACATAATCTCCATCCACAAGTATCTGTGCACGATATGATTCTCCACTACTCTTGCTTACATTTATTGGTGCGTCTGAAGTAGCATAGGTTGCCTGCAGGCAACTCGATAGTGTTAACATCAAGACAAACAATGCCGCATAAAAAATCCTTGAATGCATTTGATGTCATGGAACGGTTGGTCTTTAAAAACTATCATACTATGCTCTACAATACTAAATGCATGAGATCTAAAACTATATTTGAAAAATATCATATGTGAATGTCATTTCCAAATTTGGAAGAAAGTGCTTTAATAGCTGCGATCTATGACATTAGCAATAATGACAAAAGGTATTACAAGTAACTGTCTTGCTAATTCACTTGCAAAGAAATTCATGGTTATCATGAGTTATGAAATTTATAAAGGATGTTTATATAACGGAATGACAATGAATGTTTGGTTTTGCAGAAGGAATATGTTTTGATAAGGAGTTTTGTAAATTCATGGTAACTTGGAAGCGTGGTTTTTTAGAAATAGTAGGAGAGATGCTTCAGGGACTGATGGAACAGCCAATGAAGAAAACTCACATAACATGCAAGTGCAATCTTGACTCACGGGCAGTTACAAAGTACTTGCATGTAATGATGGCCAACAACCTTGTCAGGCAAACAGCACAAACGAATCCGCATTACGAGATAACCCAAAAGGGAATTAGATATCTAAAACAGTACACTGCCCTGGTCGATATGATGCAGACTGCTTAAATAAACTTCTTTTTGTTGTTTTCGTTTATTTTTGAGCTTAGTTTTTTCTTATTTTTGAATTCAAAAGATAAATGAAAAATATATAGGAAGAGAATTTTATTCTCTTATTCTAGATTTTGTTTTCTAGTTTTGACGAAGTAGATTCCTGTACCTGCGATTCCTACAATTGCTGGTAACATCCAGAATGCATTTGCAAATATTCCTGCGACAAAGAGCGCTGTCATGTCAGTTGATATGAGCAGTCCACCTACTGGTATTGCCAAAATATCTTGGTAGGCAATGTCGTTAGCCACGTATTTCAGGTTAGGTACTCCAGGGGGACCGAATCCTGCATATCGCCATGCATCGGTGTTCACATTCGCTATTACTCTGCCAGATCCATGTGGGTACTCTATTGCTACAGGTTTTCCATCACTAGCTCTTGTAAGAATTACTGTAGTTCCAGCAGGAAGATTTGTGAAGAAGCCATGGTCTGCAAAATTCCAGTTGTCCAAGTCATTACCAGCACCAACATCGACAATTGGTGCACAGTTACCACTTGGACAAGGCAAAGTATCTGCAACTAGAGGGTGTGATGCATCTGCTATGTTATCATCTTGTGAAGGCGAAAAAACTTCCTTAACCCCTCCGACAAATGTGTCTCCCTCCCATCCCGCTGCGAAAAAGTGCGCTAAACTTGCTGATAGAATTCCTCCATTTAATACCCAAGTGTTTATGGCAGGATGAATTACTCCACTTGGAAAGAGGTTGTCATAAAATGCCTGCGTCTGTGCTGATGCAATTATTATTTCATCAAACTGTGATAGATCTGTAGCGCCAATCTGATCAGAACCGATAGAACACCAAAGCTTGTTTTGCAATATCAATTCATTGACAAACGCGCCGCGTGCGTCTTGACCTGCTCCAATTCCCCATGGTACAACATCTTGAATCAACAATACCGTATCTGATGCGACACAGGGTTTTGGGGGACTAATGGCATCTGCTCCAGCTCCTGGTGAATCAGTTGAAGTTGCCGCATATGCTGGTAATGCAATACCTGCTACCAACACTAACGCAATTGCGCTCATTAGAAGTTCATGTCCTACTTTCCTTTCAAACATTATCAACCTCTATCTCCATTTTTTATAAAAGCGTTGAGGAACTCCTTGTCCAGTTTGAAAACTAGAGCGATGTATTCTATTAGATCAGATCTAGACTGGCTGATCCATGTTTTTTCAAGCCAAGGCTTATAGATTTAGAAATTATCAATGCAGAACAGGCTTGTCTACAAATAACACATCTTCATGCTTAATTACTAGAAAAAAGGTGTTGGAATAATGTCAAAAGTGAACACACCCACCGTTCTGGTCTGTGCCGCTTTAGTAGTTTCTATGTTAGGAATACCATTTATGAATCAGGCCTATGCACAAGTTGATAATTCACCTCAACCCCAAGACAATCAAGACGCACAGAATCCTCCTGTAGTAAATAAGAAAGTAATTATTCTTTACAACCATCCTGTTTCAGACAAAGATGTTGATGATCTTAAGACGATAGGCTCAAAGATAAAGGCAAAGTTCAAGATAATTGCGGCAATAGCTGCATCACTTGACGATAAAGAGATTGAAAAAATCAAATCTCGTCCTGGTGTTGCAGGAGTTTTTGAGGACATGGAGGTTCATGCTTTTTTGAAAGACAGCGTACCACAGATTAAAGCTAATCTGGTTCACTCTGCAGGAAAAACTGGAGCTGGAGTCAAAGTATGTATTGTTGATACAGGAGTAGATGATTCTCATCCAGCTTTGAATCCATTGGTTGCTGAAAAGGACTTTATAAATAATGATAATGATGCAACAGACGATAATGGACACGGAACACATGTCGCTGGGATAGTTGCATCTACCGATACAACGTACAGAGGTGTTGCCTATGGGGCTTCTCTTATGGCGGCCAAGGTTCTCAACGCGGCTGGTTCTGGCTCTGAATCTACTGTCATGCAGGGAATAGATTGGTGTGTTGCAAATGGTGCAAAGATCATCTCTATGAGTTTAGGGGGAGGTTTATTCAGTGGTACTTGTGATTTTGAACCCCTTGCGGCAACAAGTAACAACGCCGTTGATGCGGGAGTTACTGTTTTTGCTGCATCAGGAAATGACGGCAATACGGCCGCTGTAGCATCACCTGCGTGTGGGTCAAAGGTGATAGCAGTAGGTGCAGTTGACAAGTCAGATGTGAGAGCACCATATTCAAACGGCGGATCAAAATTAGATATTGTGGCACCAGGAAGTGCCATTACTTCAACAAGACTTGGTGGAGGTTTTGTTGCGCTAAGTGGAACCTCAATGGCTACACCACATGCGTCTGGCACTGCGGCTCTGCTTCTACAGACAAAGCCAACAATGACTCCAACGGAAATCAGAACCACTTTAAGAAATACCGCAGTTGACTTGGGAACACCTGGTTTTGATGTAATGTATGGTTATGGAAGAATAGATGCTTATGCAGCTTACTTGTCTGCATCAGGTGCACCACCACCACCACCACCACCACCACCACCACCTTCAAACATATTCTTTGATGATTTCCAGACTGGTCTTGGCAAATGGACAGAATCAAACGAGTTTGATTGGACTTACAAAAAGCCTGCAGAACGAAACATTTCCGGATATCCAA